>CAZNEJ010000011.1:0-20467 GCA_964571975.1 uncultured Sulfurovum sp.
AGATGGTGCTTACGATAAAAAGATACTGATAGAAAAAATCACAACCAACACAGCACGGTTAGCAAAAAGGCAAAGTACTTTTAATAATGGACAGTTTGAAGATGTTGTCAAAGGTAGCGTGGAAGCATTGAAAAAAATACTATTGATCTAACGTCTAATACTCCACAAATTTTAGACCAGCAAAACAACTTTTCTTGCCTTCCATGCATATAGCAATGAGGGTGTTGCAATCCCTCATGCTTCCAAAATCAAATATACGTTTGGAGCAAAAAAGAATCTGCAGGCATTATATTAATTCCATCAGACTGTCCTACGGTATCAAATGTAAGCAAACAATACTTTGTTGAAATATGACTAAAACTAAAAAAAGCTTCCACTTCACGTTTCTTGGTTTTTTCATCTTCTATCTCATAGCTTACCTGATACAACACATCTGCACAATAAAAGTCTATTTCTTTTGTATCTCTCAAATAATATATATCTTCATTTTGTTGTGTCAAATACCTAAAAATCCAATTTTCCAATGCACTGCCAAGATTTTTAGAATTTTTAGGTGCTACTTTCATTAGACCATTATCTAGGGCATATATTTTCTTAGATGATTTTATTCTCTCTTTTGGATTCGTGTGAAACTTATCTATTCTTCGAAGTAAAAATACATCTTCAAAGTAGTTAATATACTCTTTTATAGTTTTGTCACTTACTTGAAACATCTCTGAGAGTGTTGTATAGTTTAATTGTCCAGTCACATTGGAAAGTAAGTAAAAAAACAGTCTTTCAACGACTTCACTGTTACGTATATTGTATCTAGGGACTATGTCTTGGTAGATGATGTTTTTGACATAACTAAGCAGTATATCTTTTTTTATACTTTCATCATCTACTTCCATTACCTCATAAAAACCTCCCCACACAAGGTACTCTTCTTTGGCTTTATAAAGTTCTATTTTATGTGCTATACGTTCATATTCAGTTTTATAGCTTATGCCTTTAAAGTCAAGGAATTCGCTAAAAGAAAAAGTATCAAGATGTATATTTAAACTGCGTCCACTCAGTAAAGTATTGAGTTCATTTGAAAGCATAGATGAGTTTGAACCTGTAATGATATATTTTATGTCACTACTCTCATATTTACTTTTTATATACACTTGCCATTGGTCAAAATATTGTATCTCGTCAAAAAATACATAAATTTTACCCTGAGGATTAAAAAGTTTCAAATACGCATCATAAATATTTTCTAGATAATTTGGGTCATGTCTAAATTCTAAAAAGTAAGGGTGTTCAAGGTTTACAAAAAGTATATTTTTAGCATCTGTACCATTTTCCATAAGATAATTAATAGCCTCTTTAGCTAAAGTACTCTTCCCTCATCTACGTATGCCTGTAATGGTTATGATTTGTCTTAATGGTAAATACGCAATAAACTTTTCAAATTTATCACGCTTTATGTATCTTTTTTGTTTATTGTCCCAATGAACATTTTGTTCTGCAAGTATGTCTTTTAACATTTTTAACTCTTTATGATTTGTTTATATAGCTATATTGTAATATTATTGGTAAGTATAGTTCTTAATATTATAACTATAGGGTCAAATCTTTACTTTTATTGGTATCCTCCTAAAGTTTAGGGGACATCAAATAATAGACAATGCCCAAAATTTTATCATGGCAAAGGCGAGAAGCACACCCGCCTTAATACTTAATATCCACTAACACTTATCATGTAATGTATATAAGACAGCAATGGTTGGACATAGAAGATTGCTGTTACTGTAGCAACTGTAGCTAACCCTATCACTACCATGAGTGGCTTGGAGAGGTTATAGTAGACGATGTCTACATCTTTTACAGGGTCCATAAGGAACATGTATACAATGAGCTTTAAGTAGTAGTATGCTGCGATGGCAGAGTTTAGTCCCATGACTATGGCTAACCAAATGTAACCAGCATTCACTGCTGCTTGCATCACATAAATCTTACCCCAAAAGACTGAAAATGGTGGCACACCTGCAAGAGAGAGCATAAAGAGGGCCATAATCACCGCACCCATAGGCATGATTTTGATCAGTCCTGCAAACTTTTCGTATGGATGGTCATAGAGTTTGTTAAATCTACGTTTTTTATGGCGTGAAATCCACAGCATTGCAAATGCGCCTAGGTTTGTAAACATAAAGAGTGCATAGTACAAAAATATACTTGTATTGCCCTCTGTTGTGTCTAGTGCCAAAGCTGCCATGATGAAACCTGCATGTGAGATAGACGAGTATGCAAGCATACGCTTAACATCACTTTGGACTAATGCCATAATGTTAGCTAGTGTCATCGTGAGTACTGCGATGACAAGTATCATCCACCTTACCCACTCAACACCCAAGTCAATGTACATGCCAAATATTCTCATACTCACAACAAAGGCTGCTATCTTTGGTACTACGGACATGTACCCTGCTAGTGGTGCTGAAGCACCTTCATACACATCTGGTGCCCATGTATGGAAAGGGAAAAGAGAAAGTTTAAATCCAAAAGCTACCATAAGAAGCACGGATGATCCAAAGATGGCAACCATAAGTCCTGTTTCGTTTAAACGTGTAGATAGCACTTCTGCCACCTTATAAAGCTCTACTGACCCTGTTAAAGCATAGACTACTGCTGAACCCATAGCAAAAAAAGCAGCTGCTAGTGCACCCATAGTGAAATACTTGACTGCCGCCTCATAAGAGTTAGCTCTGTTATGCAAGGCAATAAGTGTATAGAGTGACAATGACGCAGTCTCAAGCCCCACAAATATAAGAATAAGGTTGTCAGATGCTACCATGAATTGGAATCCTGCGATCATAAACAAGAAAAGTGCAAAAAATTCAGGATAGGCATACTCGTGAAAACGTTTAGACGTGAGTGCTAGTGGTATAAATATCATCGAACCACCAATAATCATCAACTGAGAAATAATAGCTATACCGTCAATAAGCACCAAATCAAAGAAGCCACGTTCATTAATATTGAGTCCAAGTACAGCACCAAAACTAATAAATAAAACCAATAGCGATAACATCACGTAAAGTGTTTTGTCTAATTTGTCGTTGAACAAATCTAGTATTAAAATAATCAAACCACCAGCAATAGCGATAAGCATAGGGGCAAGAGTTATAAGGTTTAGACTCTCCAAACTTACATTGATAGGCTCCATTATTTTGCCTCCTTGTCTAATTTGCTTGACTTAGCTACGATTATCATGTCTTTAGCCTCTTGTGTAATGGCTTTTTCATCCATAAAAGCCAGTAAAGCATTTACTGAATTATCTATAGGAGTAAGTACGGGCTTAGGATAAACACCTAGCCATATCACTATGGCTACAAGTGGCATAAGTGACCAAGTCTCTCTAGTATTTAGGTCTTTTAGCTTTATATTCTCTTCTTTATCAAGTGGACCAAAGAAAGTAAGTTTCATGACTCTAAGCATATATACAGCACCCAAGATGATTGATGTACCTGCGATGATAGTCATCACAGGAGATACCTTATAAAATCCAAGCAATACAAGGAACTCACCTACAAATCCAATGGTAAGAGGAAGTCCCACGGAAGCCATAAGCATTACACCAAATATAATGGCAAATTTAGGCATCACTGCTGCTATCCCTCCAAACTCTGATAGTTCTTTTGTATGTCTTCTCTCATAAAGCATACCTACAAGCATAAACAATGCACCTGAGACTATGCCATGAGACAACATCTGAAACACTGAACCTGAAAGCCCTTCGGAATTCATGGCAAAAAGACCAAGCATAATGATACCCATATGCGAGACTGACGAGTAAGCAATCACTTGCTTGATATCTTTTTGTGCATAAGCAATCATCGCTGTATAGACAATCATAATAAGTGACAACACCGCAATAGGTGTAATCGCCATCACCGAAGCGTCTGGAAACATAGGAAGTGAAAATCTTACAAATCCGTAAGTACCCATCTTAAGAAGTACGGCTGCTAATATGACCGAACCAATGGTTGGTGCTTGTCCATGTGCATACGGAATCCAAGTATGAAATGGAAACATCGGTACCTTGATGGCAAATCCTATGAAAAATGCTGCAAAAAGCCATAATTGATAGTTTACAGGTAACACAAGAGCATACCAGTCTGTAATAGCAAAAGACCATACACCCGTTAGTTCATGATATACAGAAGCCACAAACAGCATACCTACAAGCATGATGAGTGAACCTGTAAAAGTATACAAGAAGAACTTGATAGATGCATAGATTCTTTTAGGTCCGCCCCAAGCACCGATGATGTAAAGCATCGGAACAAGAGAAAGTTCCCAAAACAAGTAAAAAATTATCGCATCAAGTGCTACAAATACACCTATCATTGTCATCTCTAAAAATAAAAGTGTGATAATCATATTTTTAATATTTTTAGTCTCACCCATAGATGCCATACCAATGAGAGTCATTAAAGTAGTCATGATGATAATAAACAATGAAATACCATCAACCCCCAAGTAATACGATATGCCAATATCTGGAATCAGTGGTATCATCTCTATAAATTGCATGCCTGGATTGTCCATATCGAAAGAAAACCATAACCACAAAGAAAGGAAAAATGCCATAGCAGCTACTGTGATACCATACGTTCTTATACTGTCTTTATTTACTACAAACCCAAGCAATCCTGCGATTGCTGGGAGAAATACCAATACACTTAATATATTATCCATTATTATCCCTTAACCTATCATCGCTGAGAAAGCAGCAATTATCAATAGCATCACAGCAGCACCCGCCATCCAATTTAGATAGTTTGAAAGGTTACCTGTTTGCATTGCTCTTGTTTTGTCTCCTGAAGTATAGAAGAATTTAGCGATATTATCTACTGTCGCATCTACTATCTTCAAATCTATCTCTGTCCAGAATTTTTCTGAGATAATTCTGTATGGTTTTGTGATAAACTCCTCATAAAACTTAGGTACATAGTACTGGTTTATAAGTAGCTTATAAAAGAAACCTTGTTCTTTTTCTTCATCACGCTTCCATGCATTCTTACCAGTTCTTGCATACTTAAAGTACGCAAAAGTGATACTTGAAAGAACTATAAAGATAACCATAAGTGCTAGATATATAGCAAGATGATGCGTATGGTCAGACATATCATACTGTACCGATTCACCCATCTTGTAGATAAACTCTTTGTAGCTTGACATAAACCAACCCGTAATCAGTGCCAATACTGCCAAAGGGAACATCGCTACTAGTACAAACTTGTACATCTCATGCGGATGAAAGCCCAATGGCGTGTGTCTGTCTTCTCCATGAAAAGATAAAAATACTTGTCTAAATGAGTAAAATGCTGTCATGCCTGCTGTTATCACAAGCATAATCCATAAGATATAAGTATGCTCATTAAATGCTGTCTCTATGATGGCATCTTTTGACCAAAAACCTGCCAATGGTGGTAAGCCTACTAGGGCTATGGAAGCAAAGCCCATATAGAGCCATGTGCCTCTCATTTTCTTTCTTAAATCTCCCATCTTAAAGAGGTCTAGTTCATCATGCATTGCATGCATTACATTACCTCCACCTAAAAATAGTAAGGCTTTAAAGAACGCGTGGGCTGCAAGGTGGAAAAGTGCTATCCAGTATGCTCCCAGACCAACGGCCGCGAACATGTATCCTAGTTGTGAAAGTGTAGAATACGCGATAATACGTTTCAGGTCACGCTCTACCAAAGCCATAGAGGCCGCATAAAATGCTACAAAAGTACCAAGACTAGCGATAAACATACTAACCCCTGCTACTTCCTCCATAGAATAAAGTGGATTGGCCCGAATAATCAAAAATACCCCTGCTGTTACCATTGTAGCGGCGTGAATAAGTGCAGATACCGGTGTAGGTCCCTCCATTGCGTCTGTTAGCCAAGTGTGCAGTGGAAACTGAGCTGATTTTCCCATAGCACCTATAAAGAGTGCAATAGCAGCTCCTACTAGTACTGTTTCACTCAAGTATGGTAACTGTGCAAATACTTCATCATATTTCAAAGAACCTGTGTTCCAGTAAAGTATAAATATACCTACTAGCATACCAAGGTCAGCAATACGGTTCATGATGAACGCTTCATTGGCTGCCCATGATGGAGAGATAGACGGGTTGTCTTTTCTGTCTTGATCTGGCTTATGATACCAAAAACCAACAAGTAGCCATGAACAAACTCCAACACCTTCCCAGCCTATAAAAAGACCTAAGAAATTGTCAGACATGACCAGTACCATCATAGAAAATACAAATGCAGAAAGGTACGAAAAGAATCTGTTAAAACTCTTGTCATGGTCCATATATCCTATGGCATAGACGTGAACAATGGTTGATACCAGCGTGACCACAGTCATCATAGTCACCGAAATTTGGTCTACCACAAAACCGAAAGATACGCTGAAATCTCCAGCAGATATCCAGTCCATCATCCTGATATTGATGACTTCTCCTGTCATATAAAGGTTTGCTGCTAAAAATGCAGAGGCTAAAAATGAGATAAACAGCAGGGATGATGCTACAATACCCACAAATATCTGTCTTTGACTCATGCCAAACAATGAGGCAAACAACGAGCCCACAAACGGTGCAAAAAGTGCTACATATACTAAACTTTCCATACTATCCTCTCATACTTGCTAGGTCATCTAAATCAAGAGTTCCATATTTTTTATATAATACAATCAAAAGACCAAGACCCACAGCCACTTCAGATGCAGCTACTGCAATGATAAAAAATGCAAACATTTGTCCTGTTAAGTCATTATAATAATAAGCGATGGCCACAAATGCTATGTTTGCTGAATTTAACATAATCTCTGTAGCAAAAAATAGCATCAAAAGATTTCTTCTTCTTAGCACGCCTACCAATCCTATAGAGAAGATTATCGCTGATACAATCAGGTAGTGAGACAATCCAATCATTTTTCATCCTTTGCTATCATAATTTCATCATCTGCACTCACGTCTTCAGTGAGAGAGTTGTCCATTTTTTTACCTGCTAGTATAATCCCAGCAATCATTGCTACAAGTAACATAAGTCCTGCTACTTCAAAAGGTATAAGGTACTTGGTAAACAATACCATACCAATATTTTGCGTATTTCCCACACCTTCAATCGCAGGGTAAAGTGCCTCTATATTGGAAGAGTAAATAGGTGCAGAAAACATTATAACAAGCATCAAAGCGATAAGTCCTCCCAAAGTGAAGACTAAAACACTATTGGTATTTTTTTCCTTAATATCTCTAGTAGCATCAAGAAACATCATGGCAAAGGCATACAAGGCCATCACAGCTCCCACATAAACAATCAACTGAACAACGCCTAAAAAGTCTGCTCCCAAAATAAAGAAAAAACCTGAGATGAGTACCATCCCAGCTGCCAATGATGTCATGGCATAGAGTAGGTTTTTACTCAAAATTGTTACTAAAAAAAGTCCAATTGTTAACACTGAGAAAAAATAAAAAGCAAATCCCTCTACTGTCATCAAAGATGCAAAAAAGTTTTCAATCATATCATTCCTTCCTAGTACGCTAATGGTGTTTTTTTGATGTTCTCATCTGCATTTGGAGAGATAGCACCAAAGCCATCATACTCTTGCTGCAAGTTGAGTTTGTCTATAGGTGTTAGCATATCGTCAAAGAGTGAAAACCCTGCACGTTGCTCGGCCGCATTTTCATAACGTCCTCCATGCACTATGGCAAGTTCTGGACAAACTTCTGCACAGTACCCACAGAAGATACAACGTCCAAAATTTATGGTGTACTCTGAGACTTCCTTGCGTTGATCTTCATCGTACCTTGTATCCATAGAAATACAGTTTGAGATACATATCTTCTCACATAAGCCACAACCTATACATCTATAATTACCAGATTCCATGAGTCTAAGCATATCATGAATGGCTCTGTATCTTGGTGAGATAGGTAGTTTCTCAAAGGGGTACTTGATGGTGTGCATGTCACCTCTAAATAATGCCTTAATCATAGCTTTCATCGTAACGCCAAGTCCTGCAAATAGCTCCATCTTAAAGGTTCTTTTTACTACTTGTTTAAACTGACACTTCCATCCTTCAGGCTTTTTGCCCACATCTAATGTAACATAATTTTGTGTGCCTACATTTCTATTTTTAAATTGTTCTAAACTCACCATTATCTCCTTATACCAACAACACTATGCCGGTAATTACAATATTTATCAACGCAATTGGCATCAACACTTTCCAGCAAAGCCACATCAACTGATCTGGTCTTATGTGCGGCCACGATGCTCTTACCCACAACATAAAGAAAAAGAAAAAAGAAATTTTCAAGATAACCCAAAGCCAACCAAGTGTTGATTCTGCATCATACCCACCAAGGAACAAAAATGTTGCAATCACTGAAATAGTAATCATGTTTGCATACTCACCTATGAAGAACATTCCCCATCTCATACCTGAATACTCTGTTGCAAAGCCAGAAATAATTTCTGCTTCATGCTCCAAGAGGTCAAAAGGTGTTCTGTTTGTTTCAGCAAAACCAGCGATAAGAAAAAGTACAAATGCTACTGGCTGCTGCCATATAAGCCAAGCACCAATCCCAGCACTCTGATGTTGGTTAAAATCAACAAAAGAAAGTGACCCGACTATCATAACAGGTGCTAAAATGGAGAACCCTGTGATAATTTCATAAGAGAGAAACTGTACAGCTGTTCTTGCTGAACCGATAATGCCCCATTTATTTGCCTGTGCCATTCCTGCTAAGAGTGGACCATAAAGCCCTGATGCCATCATGCCAAGTACAAACAATACGCCCACGTTTATATCTGCCGCAATAGAAGGCACAAACGTGCCACCTATAACAGGGATAAACTCAGGCAATGTGAAGTCTGGAAACACTGGCACAGCCGACAAAGCAATAAAAGCGGTAGCTGCTGTAATAAGTGGTGCAATCATAAAGATAAACTTGTTTGCATTTTGAGGAATGATATCTTCTTTTGTAAACAGTTTAATACCATCTGCTGCTATTTGCAACAATCCATAAGGTCCTACGTGCATGGGACCCAAGCGTCTTTGCATAAAGGCTAGCACCTTTCTTTCTACAAAGGTACCAAAACCAGCAAAAGCTGAAATAATCGCCAAGATAAGTATGGCTTTTATCATTACCCCCACCCAAGTTACCTCTGGCAATAACTGTACTACTTCCATATTACACCTTTCTCAATGTTACTTCTTTATAACGCGACTCAGCAAAAAGGTCGTACACACCTTTTGCTGCTTTAAAGTCTGAAAGTTTCATGATGTCGCCTTCGATTTTTTTATGTGCAAATACTTCTACAGTAATGCTCCCCTCTTCAAAAGTAATTTCTACCTTTTCACCCAACTCTTTTGCCTTAGATGGACTGACATAAAGTCCAAATGGCTCTTTTATCTCATGTGCTTTATCTGAAAAATCACTAAATTGTCTTATAGGATTACATCTATAAACAATCTCACCCTCAAGAGCCAATGCTTCATCAAAGTTTTCAACACTTGGCATCTCTACATCTTTATGAGTGATGTCCAGTAAATATCCTCTGTCTTCTGTTCCATTGTTGAGATATTTATTTGGAAGGTTGTCAAATTCGACTGCCTTATAGCCTTTGTCTTTTGGAAGGTCTTTTGTCCAGTCTATGGTGAGATCAGGTGCACCTACTAGTTCTTTCATTAAGTCATTTAGCTCATATCCTCCAAACTCAACTGCGGCATTGGTAGGTACAACTCTTTTTGATAGGTTTGTAAACGTACCCTCTTGCTGATTCATAGCAGGCATGTCTAGAGTATCATCATTTTCTTTTGCATCACCAAGTGCAGATAACCTAAAGTCCCCATTTTCGTTATATCCAACAGTGTATCCTGATTGCTCGTCATCTAGGTCACAAATGAGTGCAACACCTAGTGCATTTGCCTTAGGTGGGCACATGACCACACTCATATCACATGACATTTCTATGAGGGCTACAAGTTTTGCCAAATTTTTTGCTCTAGGATGGAAATAAAAGTCTTCTCCTACCATAAGAGAAAATCTCTCTTTCTTTTTCATCATTTTTGCAAAAGTCTCATCAAATTTATCTGAATTGCCTCCAAGTAAATCTACTAAGCCGTTGACGGTTACAGTGATTTCTTTTTCTACTTTTTCTTTTACTTTTTTACTGACCTCTTCTTCTTCACCTGTCTCTTCGTTCAGTACCATTTCTTTAACTGTTTTTTCTAGCACTTCAGTGATGGTTTCAGTTTTTGTACTTTTAAAGCTTTCAATATGCTCTTTTACATCTTCAGATAGCTTCTCTTTGTCTGCAAATAAATCCAGTATCAAATAAAGCACTGCCTCTTCATGTCCAACTTTATGCGTAAAACATTGTAATGATTTTCCAAAAGTAGGAATGACCGTATCTCCTACAGGATGAAAGTAAAATGCTGCTGCTTTATTCATCTTTTGGGCGTTGTTAAATGCATATTTGAACCCTGGAGAATCATTGTTGAGTGCTGTACCTACGCAGACTACAAAATCTGTATTTTTCATAATCGCATCTGTATCTGTAGAGTAAAGAGATGAACCTGATGCTTCTTGATACACATTTAAAAACTTCTGAAATGCTCTTACTTCAGGATTTACAAGTTTAATGTCCATTTTCTCTTTAAGTGTTTGAAGCATTAATGCTTCTTCATTTGAGATAACAGAATTAAAACGGATAGTATCTGCTTTCTTTAAGGCTTCAATAGCAGCCTTAAATGCCACCTTATCTTTGCTCACGCCTTTGTTTTCAAAATCATAAGCAAAACGTGCAGAACCATCAAGTGAGACATAGTTCCATTCATTGGTTACACGGTATATCTTTTCTTCTCTATTTTCTATAGAAGTTGGTTTAACTTCATAGTAGATATGGAAACCATCAGATGAGTGTGCAGAAACAGCAGGCACTTTTTTCAAATCCCAAGCATTTGAAGAATATACAAAATCCACAGATGCCAATGCACCTACAGGACAGACAGCAATACACTCTCCACAGCTCTCGCAGTCAAGAGAATCTGTACCATCACTAGGTCCTATGAGTGATTTTTGAAGCTTATTCCACATGGCATATGCATCTTTAGGCATCGTATCTTTGAAACTTTTGTCAAGCTCAGCACCACCACGTTTTATGGTTGTGATGGCTGCATCTCCCATCATGTCTTTACAGACGGTAGTACAGCGTTCACAAACGATACAAAGTGCTGGGTCATAATGTATATTATCATTCCAGTCTATGGTTTCTCTTTTTGTATCTGGTATGGTATAAGATTGTGAATCTATCGCAAGTTCTAGTGTATAATTTTGCAGTTCACACTCGCCAGACTTGTCACAGACTCCACACTGAAGAGGATGATTTACATCATAGACTTCCATGATAGCTCTGCGTTCTTCAAGAATCGTTGGCGTGGATGTTGTAACTTCCATGCCTTCTTTTACTTTGGCATTACAAGAATAGACTTGCTTACCATCTACTTCCACTAGGCATATGCGACATGCTAATGTCGGGGAACATCTAGTAAGATAGCAAATTGCAGGGATAAAAATATCATTCGCCCTAGCAGCGTTTAATATAAATTCTCCTTGTTTGGCCTTACACTCAACACCATCAATGGTAATATCTACCATTTCATTGACTATTTGTACTTCACCCATATTATTTCCTATCTTTTTGTTATTAACCGTTAAAGTTTAACGCTTATAAATTTAGTATAAGGGTATCAAATATGCACTTAAGTATCACACTAAAGCCTTCAGAGTCTTTTTATTCATATTCAATGTGTGTCAATTTTAAACACAATTTGTTGGGTATTTTCGTATCAGCCTAAATTATGTATATATTTTTTGTATCTACTCCAATATTATACATAAATTAAAGTTACATATGCTACAGTCTTTACGAAATTTACCAAAGGGGAGTACCCCTAATTTAAAGGATACAATATGGCTTCAGAAAAAATATTTGACATCGCAATCATCGGTGCAGGACCTGGTGGAATGGCTTGTGCCATCGAGGCAAAGCTAGCAGGTATTGACAACATTGTAGTAGTAGACAAAGCAGAAACGCACAACTACATGATTCATAAGTTTTACAAAAAAGGTAAAAGAGTAGATAGAGATTGGATGGGCATAAAATTTGATTTTGTTGGCAATGTTACATTTGATGAGTGTACAAAAGAAGAATACATCAAACAAATGGATGATTTACTTGTCAGTCATGCTGTGCTAGATAAATTTGTATACAACACTGAAGTGGCGTATGTAAAAAAAGCTGAAGATGGATTATTCCACATTCCATTTGGACAAGATATTGTAAAGGCTAAAAATGTCGTTCTTTCAGTTGGTAGAATGGGAAAACCAAACAAACCTGGATACAAATTTCCAAAAGCCATTAGACCTAGACTAAATTTTAACCTTTCTAATGTTCAAAATGGTGAAAGAGTTATGGTTGTAGGTGGTGGTGATACAGCTGGTGAATATGCTTACGGACTCATAGAGCTTGAAGATATGCAAGATTGTACCGTTACGCTTAACTATAGAAAACCTGAAATAAACAGAATGAACCCTACCAACACTGATATGACAATGAAGTATATCAATAACGGTAAACTCATTAACAAAATGGGTGTAGATGTCGAAAGTGTAGAAATCGCTGAAGATGACTTGGTAAAAGTAAACTTTACAGATGGAACATCTGATATTTATGACAGACTTGTTTTTGCACTTGGTGGGACAAGCCCTAAAGATTTCCTTGTAAATTCAGACATAGAAACTGGTAAATGGGATGAGCCTCTTATGGATGAGAAGACGCTAGAGACAAATATAAAAGGTCTTTACACTATCGGTGATGTTGTGACTGATCAAGGTAGCATTACACTTGCATTTAACCACGCATCTTTTGTCATGAACGATATCGTAGCTAAAAACAAATAATCTTAAATCAAGTGTTACACTCTTAACATCATAAAGAGTGTTTACGCTTCTTTTTTCGATGCTTCTTTGGCTGCTTCTTTTTCAGCTAGTTTTTTTGCTTTTTCAGCTTCTTTCTCGGCAACCATTCTAGCTTCTTCTGCTGCTTTTTCTTCTGCTTCTTGTTTGACGATAGCAAATGCCTCAGCAGACTTTTTTGCCGTATCTGCATCTACTTTTTTTACCACAAGTGTCCAGTCGACTTCATTGAACTTCAGAGAGTTCATGAGCTCATGCCCACTTTCATAGATGGCATCTGCAGATTTTTGAATAGAAGAGTAGTCTCCTACCTCAAACATAAAGATAGCTACTTCGTCTACTTTAATCCCTTGATCCAACAGTTCAAACATTCTGTCATAAAAATCGTCATGCAAGTGTCTTAAGTCATATCTTTTCATCTATAGGTTCCTTATCTTGGCAAAGCCCATAAACGACTCTTTGCTAGAGTGTTTTCGTAACTTGTTGCTCTTTAATGATGTGTTTATTGTGAACATCTATCTATCTACCTCTCCAAATACAATGTTAGTTGTGCCGATGATAGTAACAACATCTGCTATATACGTACCCACTAAAAGTTCTTGAAGTAAGCCTGTATGGAAAAATGAGGGAGCCCTACACTTTAGTCTATAGGCATACGGTTCACCTTCAGATTTGATGTAAAAACCAAGCTCACCCTTGGGAGATTCTGTAGGTACATACACTTCTCCTTTTGGTGGTCTCATCCCTTGCGTAACAAGCACAAAATGTTGCATAAGTGCATAATTTTGTGTCATTATCTCTTCTTTTGGAGCAGATATATATTTGGGTGCGTGAGCCATAAGTTGTGGGTCTGACTCTTTATACATTGGTATGAGTTGCCTTATGATGCGTGTTGATTGCTTCATCTCTTCCATATAGAGTCTAAACCTACCATAAGAATCACATCTATCAGATATAGGTATATCAAAATCAAGTTCAGAATAAAGCTCATATGGCTCTTCTTTTCTGATGTCATACTTCATGCCCGAGCCTCTAAGCATTATGCCCGAACATCCCCAGCTTTGTGCATCTGCTATAGAGATGACCCCTACATCCTCAAGACGCATTTTCCAGATTCGGTTCTCATTTAGTAAAGCACCATATGTATGCTCTACTTCATGGTCTATCTTCTCACAAAATGCTAGTGCATTTTCCAACCAACCTGCAGGTATATCAAGAGGAACTCCTCCTATACGCACAGCAGAGTGGGTAAGTCTAGCACCACAATAATCTTCCATCAAGTCCATCGCAAATTCACGCTCACGAAATGCATACAAAAATACAGACATCGCACCTACATCCAAGGCATGTGTTGCCACAAAAAACAAGTGGGAGATAATACGGTTAAGTTCTAGCAACATCGTACGAATAACCTGAGCACGTCTTGGTGCTTCTATGTCCAAAAGTTTCTCTACTGCCAAGGCATAAGCATAGTTATTTGATGTTGAGGCTATATAATCTAGCCTGTCTGTAGTTGGAAGAAACTCATTGTATGTCATGTTTTCTGCCATTTTTTCTATACCACGGTGAAGATACCCTATATCTGGGTAGGCTTTTACTACCTGCTCTCCATTGAGTTCAAGCACAAGTCTTAATTGCCCATGAGCTGAAGGGTGCTGGGGACCAAAGTTGATAACCATAGTATTGTCATCACGCTCAAAATTGAGGTTTTCAAAAAATGGCGATAATTTATTTGCTACTTGCATGCTCCTGCCCCTATCTTCTCTTGTCTAATTGCTTAGACTCTTTTTTGTTATAGTTAACAAGTGCTGTTTCACTATATTCTATATCTTTTTCAACTTCAGAATATTCAGTTCCAAATGGCACCTCATACCCTACTCTTGTAAAGCGTTTTGTATCTTTTATATCTATCTTGCCAGGGTCTCTATTTTCTGGCCCTATGATATCGCGGTATTCTTTGCCAAAAATTTTGTCTACTTCATACCATGATGCAGCCTCATCTCCATGCAAAGGATAGGTCTTCAATAAAGGATGTCCTTCCCAGTCATCAGGCATAAGTATACGCTTCAAGAATGGATGATTGTTTACTTTGATTCCAAACATATCAAACATCTCTCTCTCAGCAAAATTTGCAGACTTAAAAAGTGGCTCAACACTTTCTATGGCTAAACCTTGGGCTAGACGGGTAACCACTCTTACTCTTTTAGCTTCACTATGGTTAAGTAGTTGCCAAAAAAGTTCAAAGTTACCATCTTTTGCTAGATAGTCCACTGCGGACTGTTCTGAACATTGCTTGTACCCACATGCTTCTTTTAGTATAGTCATTACCTCAAAGTTATCTGTAGCATCTATATGCACTACAAGTTGTCCCACTTCTACATAATGTTCTTTGACCAAAGTACCTAAATTATCTACCACAGAGAGAAAATGTGCATCTTCCACTTCAGCCCTAGGTACACGAGGAGAAACCCAATACCTATCTGTATAGTATGCTTTTGCTTGCACATTGTCTTTTGGAATATACTTACGCATTAGATTAGCCTCGCTCTTCTACCTGTCTGATTGGTCAAATCTTGTTTGGTATTTTTCTTCATATCTGCAGACTCTCTACGGATTTTCTTTTGAAGCATCATCATTGCGTATTGTAAGGTCTCTGGTCTAGGTGCACAGCCTGGCAGATAGATATCTACAGGAATGATACGGTCAACCCCTTGCACAGTTGCATAAGTATTGAACATACCACCCGTATTTGCACAGGAACCCATGGAGATAACCCATTTGGGCTCTGTCATTTGGTCGTACAAGCGTCTTGCAAATTCTGCGTGTTTTTTAGAAAGTGTTCCTGCAAGTATCATCACATCTGCTTGTCTAGGACTGGCTCTAAATATAGTCCCCATTCTGTCAAAGTCATAACGTGAAGCACCTGATGCCATCATCTCAATCGCACAGCATGCTAGTCCATAAGTCAGTGGCCAAAGGGAGTTTGAACGCCCCCAGTTTACTAATTTGTCTACCGAAGTTAATGCTATCGGTAAGCCTGCTGAAGAGGCATAATTTACTTGATGCTGTGCCATTCAAGTGCTCCTTTTTTCCATTCGTAAATAAACCCAATTGTAAGAAAAAGTAAAAAAAACATCATTGCTACAAAACCAAACCAACCCAAATAATTGAACGATACTGCCCACGGAAACATGAAGATTATCTCAACATCAAACAAAATAAAAAGCAATGCCAACACATAAAACTGTGTCGATATTGTATTTGGCTGCTTCGTCACTTCTGGACCACATTCATAAATACTAAGTTTAAGTCTTTCCGTATCAAGTCGTGCCATTTTACGTGAAACAAAACGAGCAGCCCACAAGGTAGCCGAAAATGCTACCGATGTCATAATAAACAAAACAAACACTCCAAGATATGGATGGTCTGTAATAACATGAGTCATAATAATCCCTTTTTAAGATAGAAATTTTTATATACCCCAACAGAGTACATAAAATCTTCAAAATAATTAATCTATATTATCAGAAACAGATTAAAAGTATGTACGTGCTTAGGCTGTATCTTATATTACTTTTCCTGCATGTAACAATGCGAAACAAAGAAAGTGTTGTTACAATACTGGATTATTTGAGCCAAAAGGACTTTTATCTATGCTACAAAAATATACCAATGTACTTTACTGGATTGCTATGGTAGCAATGTTTTTTTGGTTTGCTTACTCCAAGGGGTGGATACTGGCAAACTTCCAGTCCGTAGATAGCAAACAAGCAATCACTCTCATGGCTGATGATGACAATATCACTCTACTAGATGTGCGAACCATACAGGAATATAAAGAAGGTCATCTGCCCAATGCTACTCTTATTCCACTACAAGCACTAGCACAAAATCTAGGTATGCTAAAACAAGATAGAAACAAAAAAATACTCGTCTATTGTGCTACTGGAAATCGTTCAGTTGCGGCTTCACGAATCTTAAAAGAAAATGGGTTTACGCCCATAAATGTTAAAGGTGGAATAATGGGCTTATCAAGAGAAAATGCAGAGATAGTCAAATAACATGCAAGGAACTTCTAAACCTTAAAGCCCATACTCTTCGCGCCCTCAAAACTAGACCCTAACTCTTTTTCTATCTCTTCTAAAAAATCTTGATTTGAAAAGACAGACTCGTCACGTACTGCTACTTTATAGGCTGTATTTTTAATAACAAGATTTATCTGTCCACCTGTGAGTTCATGTTTTGTTAGTACTTCCATAGCAAAACCCTCTTCGTAATCTGCATTTTCTGGAAGCATAAATTGCCAAAGGCGTAAACGCTGTTTTTTACCTGGTTTTTTAAATTCTATCTTGTGGTTGAAACGGCGTGAAAATGCTTTATCTATGTTGCCCAATAGATTGGTTGTTGCTATGAGTATGCCTTCAAATTTTTCTATCTGTTCTAAAAATATATTTTGCATTTGATTGTGCATTTTATCTGCTGAAGACCCTGCACCCTCTGAACGAGAGCTTAAAAATTGGTCTGCTTCATTGAGCAACAAGATAGGGTCAACCTTTGCCTTTTTACTTAAATCTTTAAAGTCATCAAATATTTTACGCACATTTTTCTCAGACTCACCTACATACATTGACAATATCTTAGAACAGTCAAATGACAATATGGGACGCTTAAGTGTTTTAGCCAAAGACATAGCAGTCATAGTCTTGCCAGTACCAGCTACACCGTAAAATATAATACGTGCGTCTATGCCTTTTTTCTTATCTTTAATGCCCCATTCTTTAAGCTTTTTAAACACTCCTTTGTCAACCTGTTTGACAACATTGTCTAGTGTTTCCCTAGTCTTTGGATGAAGAACCACGTCATCAAGGGTAGTTGTTGGTTTCAAGTACTCAAAAAGCTCTTGCTCTTCTACAAGTTCATTTAACTTTAGTTTTGCTACTTTCTTTTTCTTTTTTGGATGGATAATGCGTTGCATAACATCTTCTTCTAGGTAAAAAGAACGGCTCACTCCGCCAAACATATTGAGTATCTCCTCATAGTCTATGATGTCTTCTCTTATGAGCTTTGCACCTTCTTCTAGCAAGGCACGGTTTTTTATCTTCTCGTATTCATCAAAGGAGATGAGTTCTATGAGTGTATTCATGTCCCTAAACTGTCCCTCTCCTCCTGAATATTCTTCTTTTAGCAGTGCCAAGAAAATGCGTTTCTCCTTCTCGTCTAACTCTTTTTCTTTAAAAAATTCTTCTACATCTATAGGTTCTTTAGTCATCTTAACTCGTTCTTCTATACGTGTAGTAAGTAGTGTTAGCTTATTTTTTAAACGTCCTATGCTTAAAGAGTTGTCAGCAAACCCTTGCTTAAACGTGGCTATCTTGTGCAAAAGTGACACCATATCAAACTGATCTTGCAGATATTCCAGATGGTCTGTATATGGCTTCACTTCTGGCAAGAAAATCTCTAAAGACCCTTCTTCCAATAAACGCAAAAAAGAGATACTTGGAGTCACCGAAGTACCCAATATCTCTAGCTTAGAACTTTCATGAGCTTTAACTTGTCCAAAACTCATCTGTATAATCCACCCTAAGTCTATAAGGTTCTTCACCAAAGAAAGTTTCTTTAAGTAGGAATATTTCTCCGTACTAAACTGCTCTTGTAACATCTCTAGCACAGGTACTTCTTCTAGTCCTTTTACGTATCGTGTACAGATATATTGTAAAAGTTCTGCTTCTTCTTCACTGCATTTTAAGTGCTCATAAATATATGTTTTTTTCACATTTTTAGTGTCTATAAAGTTGATAAGATGTCTCAATAGATTTCCTCTTGTAGATATGGCTGAGTATAGCAAATATTTGATATACTCTAAATTATAAAAACAAATAAAGAGTTTGGTATGTCATTTTTTAAAAATATTTTTTTCAAGTCCTGCACTGACACCCTAATCGTTACCTCATCTAGTGGCTTTCATTTACGGCCTGTCGCACAGTTTGTCTCAAAAGCCAAAAGCTTTACTGCAAACATAGAGGCCACTTTTAACGACAAAACTGTTTCTGCAAAGGCAGTCAATGCCCTGCTCTCATTAAATCTGGACAAACAAGATACTTTTACGCTTACAGCAAAAGGTAAAGATGCAACCATGGCTTTGCAAGAACTAAAAAAACTCTTTACCTCGCTCATGCAAAATGATAAAGAAATCAAAGAAGTTACAAAAGAAATACATAGCTATCAAGGTAGACATTTAAAGGGCGATGGCATCGTTGCAGGTATTGCCATCGCAAAACTTCACCCACATGCAGAAAAAGAAGTCTATACTAAAACCCATACAACATTTAAAAGTGCCGTCAATCAATCTTTACTCGCACTAGAAAAATCAACAACCCAACAAAACCAAGACATCTCCAGTATCTCCTTGGCACAAAGAGAACTGCTTTTACAACTGTATCAGCAAAGTGCAACTCTAGAAGACTTAACATCCCTTATCGAAAAAGAGATAGCCTCTCTAAAGGGAGGTAAGCTTGAAAGCAAAGGGCTAGACTATCAGGATATACTTCGCCTAGTCAAGTCACATCTTGGCTATAGTCACAACCTAGCCTTTCCTACACATCCCTTCATATTGCTTGCAGACGATTTGCTTCCTAGTGATATTGCAAGATTAGAAAAAAGTGCTGCAGTGGGTGTCATATTGAAGAAGACATCTCCCACTTCTCATACAGCTATCTTGCTAAGAACTGCTGGTATCACCTCTCTTATATTGCCCGATGAAATGACTAGTATCCCAAGTCATGATGTCATACTAGATACCTACGCAGGGTTACTTATAGTCAATCCAAACACCCAAGACTTAAACCAAGCAACCTCCAAACAGTCAAGACAAAACAAAAAAGCACAGATAGCACATGGAAATCGCTTTGATTCTGTCATGACAAAAGACAATAAGCATATCAATATTTACGCCAATATCACAGACATGCACTCTGCTAAAGATGCCAAAGAGCAAGGGGCAGATGGCATAGGTCTTTTACGTACTGAATTTTTATTTGGAGAGCAAAAGCCCACTCTTGAGATTCAAAAAAAAGCCTATGCAGAGATATTTTCTCTCTTTAAAGACGTCACCATACGTACACTAGATGTAGGTGGAGACAAAGCCTTGCCTTATATAACTCTACCTAAAGAAGATAACCCTTTTTTAGGCATACGTGGTGTACGCTTACTTATCACACATCCAGAGATAATGAGAGAACAGTTATATGCTATATTTTTAGCCGCAAATAACAAGAAGATAAAAATCATGTTTCCTATGATTTCCTCTGTAGAAGAATTTGTCTTTGCAAAAGAATTTGCCCTAGAAATAGCCAAATCCCATCACTTACCCATAGACAATATTCTCTTTGGTATCATGCTAGAAGTACCTTCTGTACTTTTTCTTATGGATAGATTTAATGAAGTAGTAGATTTTTA
>CAZNEJ010000012.1:0-20414 GCA_964571975.1 uncultured Sulfurovum sp.
GATATGGATTGTGGATGCCCACTTAAGGGTGCTATTTGCTAAGTATAACCGTGCCTTGTCTCTTTGCTTGAATGCAATTGTTAGTCTCTTATTTTTTTGAGGCAAGGCACACAAGGTTGTGATGTGTAGTCACGATCTTATTTTAGCATAAGTTAATTATATCGTTATGATAATACATAAGAAAGGGTAACAGATGAACAAGGGAAAAATCAAGTTAGGTACAGCAACTGCTGCAATCTTACTGGGAACATCACTTATGGCAGGAGGAATTATAATAAAAGCAGAAGAAGCTAGTGCTCCTACAAAAGTGGATAAACCTAAAAGAACATTAAAAGGAAACATGATTGTAAATTACCATACCTTACCAGGAACAGCTGATAGTATACAAGAGATGTTTACAGAAGGTGTATTTTATGGTCGTCTTAGATCCAACACTTTCTACTGGCAATGGGCAGCAGATGGTGCAAATAATGATGCCAATCAAAATATGGGCTTAGGCGGAAGTCTTATCTATAAATCTGCGGCATATAAACATTTTAGCTTTACTTTGGGGTATTATGGGACAATGAGTCCAGAGTTTTGGAGACCTGATAAATCTGATATTGGTCTTGCTAAATCTGGCAAAGATACCTTTAGTCGCTTTAAGATAAAATCAGGTGGCAGTTTCGGTATGCATGTTTTGGGTCAAGGTTTTGTAGAATATAACAATGGCACTATCGATATTAAGGCAGGTCGTCAACTGTTTGAATCTGTATTTACGAGATCAAATGATACAAAAATGATTCCAAATACTTTTGATGGGGTAAGTGCAGCAATAAAAATTGCACCAAAAACTCAAGTGCGTTTTGCTTGGTTTGGAAGTCAAAAGCTAAGAGATCATGAAGATGGGCATGACGTGGTAACATTTAAAGATGCAAATGGTGAGAGTTGGAACAATAATGATGATGCTGGTAGACATAAAGGCTTAAATCATAATAACTTTGTGGCTGCAGGTGTTGACCCAAATAACAATATGTATCTTGCAGATATTAGAACAAAATATTTTACAAATCTAGATACAACATTTAGTTATCTTCAAATTCCTGGCGTATTACAAGATTTTGTGATTGAAGCACACTACAAAGTCCCTTTAGCAGATTCAGGCTGGACACTAAGACCAGGTATTCGACACTTCATACAGCTAGATGATGGTGGTGGTGCAATAGCAGGCGACAGTAATGTACTTGGACGTAAGCTTACTGGCTACAGTGCTAGTGCAAATGGTTCATTGGATACAAGTTTATTTAACGGAAGACTAGACCTTCTCATGCCAAATAAAAAAGGTTTCTTTAGACTAGGGTATTCAAAAGTATCTGACGATGCAGATATCATTGCCCCATGGAGAGGGTTCCCTACAGGTGGATTTACAAGGGCAATGGCACAATACAATTGGTTTTCCAATACAGAAACGATTATGGCAAGAGCTGTGTATAAGTTTAACCCTACATGGAAAGCTAGTATCCGTTACGGCTTCCAAGATTTTGATGACAGTAAAAATGTACCAGCAGATAGTACGGTAATCCACGTTGATACTTGGACTACCATTACACCTGATCTTCAAATGAGAATGCGTTATGGACGTGTAATGGCTGATGACAAAATACTTAAAGCAGGTAGTACTACAGAGTATAAAAAAGATTGGTCATATGATGAGTTTCGTTTAGAATTCAACTACATGTTCTAGAGATATTTATGAAGCTTATTGTCTCGTTTTTTCTTATATATTTTCCTTTGCAGGCTTTTGACTACAATCTTGTACCTCAAAAACTTGCAAAGGGTGTATATTGTTTTTTTGCTAAGCTTGAAAATATATCTAGAGAGAATGCTGGCAATATAGCAAACACATGTTTTGTCCAAACAAAAGAAGGATTTGTTGTTATAGATAGTGGCCCTACTTTTTCCTATGCATCTCAAGCTTATGAACAGATGCAAAAAATCGCCAAACTCCCCGTAAAATATGTCATCATTACCCATGATCACGATGACCATTGGCTGGGTAATAGTTTTTATAAAGACAAAGGTGCTTTGTTGATAGGTCCAAGGACGTATGAGCAAAATGTAGTTGCAGGTATGAAAACTAGGATGCAAGGGATTTTGGGAAAAAAACTTTATGGTAAAACAAAGATAGTAGCACTTGACACAATAGTAGATAACAATCTTACACTTAAGGTTTCAGATAAAATATTTGAGATAAAACAACTAACAAAAAGAGCCCATACTGACGCTGACCTTTTGATATATCTATCTAGTGAAGATGTGGTTTTTGCAGGGGATTTGGTATTTAATGGTAGGCTGACTTCCATACGTGATGGTTCACTGCTAGGGTCCCTAAAAATGCTAGATGAGATAGATGCATTGAAACCTAAAGTTATCATAGGTGGACACGGATACAAGACAGACAGTCATGCTACAAAGAGCCTAAGAATGTACCTAGTCCAGATAAAAAAAGAAGTCCAAGATGCTCTTGATGCAGATGTTTCCATAGATGAAATCACCAAAAAAGTAACTATGCTAAAATACAAAGAGATGAAACTTTATGATGTTCTGCATACTAGGAATGTATTTGTGGCGTATCAAGAGTTAGAAATGCTAGAGGAGGATGAAGAATGAAAACAATAAGATTGAAGATATTGCTACTGCTATGTGCGTGTATAGGACAGTTGTTTGCATCAGAAGGTAGAAAAATATATGAAAAAAAATGTGCTTCTTGTCATAAAGAGTATATCTCTATGGGCGAATTGAAGAAAAACTATATGGATCATAACAATACACTGTTGAAACTCACGGCTCCCACGATAAACCAACTATCGTACAGACTCAAACAACGCATAGGAGACCCTAAAGGAGACAATGATATACACCGTATGGAAGTCTCTGCTTTTATCTCTGATTATGTGTATTATCCAGATAGAGATAAATCTGTATGCTTACCCGATGTGATGCAGCACTTTAAAACGATGCGAAGTCTTAAAGGTAAAGTTACCGAAGAAGAACTTGAAGAGGTCAATACCTTTATCTATGAGTATGATGAGAAGATAGTTAAAGAAAAGTCTATCAAATATGAAGGCTTTGATGATGCATTGAAGCTTGCTAAAAAAGAACATAAAATAATCATGATTAAAGCGATGAGTGAACATTGTCACCATTGTCGCAAGATGGAACGAGAAGTGATGATAGAAAAAGAAGTGACAGATGTACTGAAAAGAGACTTTGTTACAGTAATGGTGGATGTATCTAAGCAAAAGTTGCCTTTAGGATTAAAGTCTGCATTGACTCCCACATTTATATTTGTCGATGAAAACTCAAAGATATTGATGAACATACCTGGAGCTTGGAATAAAACAGATTTTCTTCTTTTACTTAAGGAAGCCAAAGAAAAAAACAAGGATAACAAATGATAAAAATAGTGATAGCTTTAGTGTTTATGATAAGTTCTATATGTGCAGAAACTAAATTTGCCAAACCAAAACCCGCTATGGATAACCCCAGACAACTTATATTTTCTATACCTACGGATGACGATAAAGAGGTAAATCGTATCATAAGTACGGTCAATAATGTCATAAAATTTTATGGAGTTGAAAATACAGAAGTATTAATCGTTGCGTATGGGAAAGGGTTGAAAACATTGCTTAAAAAAGGTGATGTAGGCATACGTAAACGTATAGAAGCTTTGATGATTTATGATGTTGAGTTCATCGCTTGTGGAAATACTATGCGAACACTAAAGATAGATAAAAAAGATTTACTTGAAGACATAAGTTTTGCTACAGCAGGGATAGTAGAAATCATAGAGAGAAAACTGCAAGGGTTTAGCCATACTCAGCCGTAATTTTACATAATCTTTACACTTAGTAGCTATAGTCTATTATCAAAATAAAGGATGATAGATGAAAAAAATGATTTTAGTTTTTGTTATGTTAATGACAAACATGATAGCTAGTAACAAGGGAGATATACTTTTATATAAGATCGCCAATAAAGACCACAAGATAACAGCACAGACTTTAGTAGATGGACTCACTGCCAATGGATATGTTGTTCCTAAAAATCAAGATATGAATGGTCCTTATAAGATACAGTTTAAGAAGAGTACTTTTGATAGTTACAATCTTATCACTATCTACCATCATGATAGCTCTGTGGCTCTTGTACCCAAGTATCCACATAGTGGTATTTTTACTCCTTTTTCCATAGCAACATATCAGAAAAAAGGAGATGAGTATTTTTATATTGCGTTATTGAGTGCAAAAGCACAAGAAAATATCTTAAAAGTAGCAGACCCACTCTTTGCTAAACTTGAAAAAAATACAAAAGCATTGATAGCGAAGATTTTACCTATGGTCGTTGAGACATCTTTGCCTTATGATAGTGTTAAAACAAGTGAAGCGCTTTATACTAAGTATACTTTTGATGTAGAAGATGCAGACGCGATGGAGGCTAGGAGTGATCTTATGATGATGATGGAAAGTGGCATGAAGCCTAGTGGTTTTGTGGTTGCGAACTATATAGATTTCAACAAAGTGCTAAAAGAAGAGAAAAATGAAGACTATATGTTTTACGATGCCTACTCTCTTTGTAAGTTAAGAATTATCTATGAACTCTCTAAGACAAAGCCAGAAGCAGGTGCATTTGCTCCATGCACTATGGTGATTTACCATAAAAAAGGAAGCAATAAAACGGAGATAGTGACTTTAAGCATTGCCAATCTTGTATCCACATTGGCCATTAAAGATAAAGCATTATTAGGAATGTTAAAAAAAGCACAATCAACCATGGCAATGATTATAGAAGAAGCAGCGGAATAATATAGTTTTTCTCACGACAGTAATTTAAGAAAACCGAATGATTAGACAACAGTGTGTATATATGGAGTATTTTACTCATTGCATGATGATTTAATGTGACACTTAAAGCAAATTCATTCAGAGTTAATTATCAATATATTAGAATATATATGAATTATAAAAAGAAATATTAAAGTATCAAGGAGGATAATATGAAACTAGGTTTCTTAGTTGACCTTAACCTGTGTATGGGTTGCAAGGGTTGTGAAATTGCCTGTAAGGTGGAGAATGAAGTACCACTTAGTACGTGGCGTTTGCGTGTTAAATATGTAGATTTGGGAACATTTCCAGACACAAGAAGGTCATTTACGCCACTTCGCTGTAATCACTGTGAGAATGCACCCTGTGAACGTATCTGCCCAGTATCTGCTTTGCATTATCTTGAAAATGGTATTGTAAATATTGATTCTGACAGATGTATAGGGTGTGCTGGATGTATGATGGCCTGTCCTTATGGAGCTATCTATATGGACCCAGAGACAAACACGGCTGACAAATGTACTTACTGTGCACACCGCATAGAGTCGGGCATGATGCCTGCTTGTGTGGTAGCTTGTCCTGTGGAAGCAAATATCTTTGGTGACCTTGAAGATAATCATTCAAATATCTCTCTTTATATCATGGAGCACAAAGGTGCAGTGCAAGTACGTAAGCCCGAAAAGCATACGACTCCTACACATTTCTATGTAGGTGGGGGAAATCAAACACTTAATCCACTTGCACATCAACGTATAGAGGGATATAGCTTGTTTAATAACATCACGCATCTTGACCATGTGGGCGACAAAAATCATGGGATACTAGACAGATTTTTAGCACCATTTGTGGGGCATGAGAAGCCTGATAACACAAGTTTAATCGAGTCTGCAACATCTGTTGAGTCACATGAACAAGAGGGAGGACACTAAGATGGTAGAAAGTACAATCGGAGTTTCACAAGCTATTGTAACACTTGATGTCCCTATACAAGGTATCGTTTGGGGTAGTATCATTACTGTAAATATGTGGGCTAAGAGTATCGGAACGGGTGTCGTTTTTCTAGCTGCTTTTCTTTGGTTTAGACACAACAAAGAAGACATGCCAAATCTACGATGGGCTATGCCTATTATCTCATTTATAGCATTAAATATCTTTTTGTTTTTTACACTGATAGATCTGCATCAACCTTACAGGATGATACATATCTTTACGCATCCACATTGGACTTCCTCTATCACTGTAGGGGCATGGTTGGCTTCTTTTTTCTTGGTATTGATTTCTTTGCTTATGCTTATAGGTGTAGCAGACAAGTTCCCAGGGGTACCATTTAAAAAATGTAAATTAACAGCATTTGGACGTAAAAATTCAGCATGGTATGAAAAAGTACTTCCTTTTCTAGTTTTCTTAGCCATACCTGTAACGATGTATACAGCGATTATTATGGCACAGTCTGCAGCACGTGAGATATGGGTAGCACCTGTGGAAATTATGCAAATGATGTGGGCTGCATTGTCAGCTGGGGCTGCGACACTTGTATTTATATCTGCTTCATGGACAAAAGAGGCTAGGAAAGATTTGGCACTCGTTATTGCACTTTCTACGTTCTTTTCGTTTGCAATGTACATGTCTGAATATTTCTTTTCATTCAAGTCGTCTGAATCAGAAGCTATTTTAGCATTTGTACATTCAGGAGGTTCTGAAAATATTAAATTTTGGATTGGTATGATTTTAGGTTTAATCATTCCATTCTTTATCGCTATGGGTAACCTAAAGAGTGACAACAAAACGTTGCTTAATTTTGCAGCTATTATGGCATTGGTTGGGTTATTTATCATTAAAGATGTATGGCTTAAAATCCCACAAATGCTACCGTTAAGTTAAGGAGAAACTATTTATGACAAAATCAATGAAAAATGAAAATAATAATTTCATAGAAAGCAGACGAAGCTTTCTTAAGGGAACAGCATACTCAGTAGCAGGTGCAACGTTAGCAGTAGGTGTATTTAAGACCGCTGTCAATGCACCTGCATACGCAGAAAATAAGTTTACGCCAACACCAAAGATGCCACTTTTATTTTATCCAGACCTTAAAGAATGGGATAGCTTTACAGAGCTTTGTGGAGAAGACTGGAAGCGTGGTGGGACTAGCCGTCATGGTGTACAAAGTGAAGATAATCCAGATGGTATCAAAGCCATCGAATACATGCTTGTTCCTACGTCATGTTCAAACTGTGAAGCTTCATGTGGTTTGACTGCATGGGTAGACCTTTCAACGTACAAGGCGGGTGGTCAATTGGCAGTCAAGAAGTATATGGGTAATCCATTGCATTCTGGGTCGCGTGGTAGAAACTGTGCAAAGGGTTATGCAGCCCAATCGCAAATGTATGATCCTGACCGTATCCCTTTTCCTTTGATGAGAGCTCCGGGCTCTAAAAGAGGAGAAGGCAAGTGGGTAAGAACCACTTGGGATGATGCTATGGCTGTTATTGGTAAAAAGATGGGAGATACACTTAGGGTAGGTGATGAGATTTCTAAAAAGTCTATCATGTATCATGTAGGACGCCCAAATGAAAATGGTTTTGGTCACCGTATACCACACTCTATGGGTCTTGATGGATATGATTCTCACACAAATATCTGTTCTGCAGGTGCTAGACAGGGGACTATACAGTGGTCCAATGATGATAGAAATTCACCAGATTGGTCGAATGCAAAACTTATCTTTCTTCAGTCTTCTCACGCGGCAGATGCAGGTCACTATTTTCAGCAAGCTGCTGGACGTATTGCGGAGGCACGTAAAAAAGGTGCAAAACTGGTTGTTATGGACCCTAGACTTTCTAACTCTGCTGGTATGGCAGATTTGTGGGTGCCATGTTGGCCAGGTACGGAGACCGCTCTGTATCTTTATCTAGCAAACCGTATTTTAAATGAAAAAGGCATTAATGGCGAAGACCTTGTAAATCACAATTTTGTAAAAAACTGGGTAAATTGGGACCACTTAATGAAGGACAGAGAGTATCTTGCTTTGCTTCTTGATAAAAAGTATATTAAGTCCATTCCTGAAGGAAATAGCTACGAAGACTTCATCACGATGATTTCTGAAATGTACTCTCCTTATACACTTGATTTTGTGGTTGAAGAATGTCGTATAGAAAAACGTATAGTAGAAAAACTGTATGATATGTTCATTGACGCAGGAGCTAGGGTAGCAACATACATTTGGAGAGCGGGCCCCATAGGTCACAAAGGTGGATGGATGATAGCACGTTCTGCATTCTTACCATTTGTGCTTCGTGGAGCTATGGCTGGAGATAAGGGCGGAGTAGGACTACACCACTGGCATGTCATATCCGTCAATGGCAAAGGAGATGCAGCTACCCAAGCAGGTACAAGACCGCCTAAGGTTGACGTATGGAATGAAATTGCATGGCCACCAGAGTATCCACTTTCTTCATACGAGATGAGCCACATTATGCCTCATCTACTTCTTGATGATGACTGGAGAAATAAATGGAATTCTAAAGGTCTGAAAGTGCCTGAGAAATTAGCTGTTTGGATGCCTCGTATGTATAACCCAGTATGGATTAACCCAGATGGATTTAGATGGATAGAGCTTCTTAAACGTGAAGATAAAATAGAAATGTCATTTAACCTTTCTCCTACATGGTCAGAGACGAATTGGTACTGTGACTTCATATTGCCTGTTGGGCTTGCTGGGGAAAGACATGATCAGCATTCTGAGGCAACTGAGCCAAAAAGATGGCTGTCATTCCGTCAGCCTGCACTTCGTGTAGCACTTGAAAAGACAGGATGGAAACCAAAAGACCCAACAAGGGCAACACTAGAAGCACACATTGAAGCGGGACTTGGTGAGGTATGGGAAGAAGTTGAATTTTGGGCAAATATCATGGTGCATCACATTGACCCTGATGGAAGTTTAGGAGTAAGAAAGTACTGGGCTTCAAAAGAAGACCCAACAAGAGCTGTAACGATTGCAGAGTGGTATCAAGCAGCATTTGATAAGCTTCCTAACTTAAAGAAAGCAGCAAAAGAGGCTTACCCTGATTCCAAGTACCCCAACTATGAACTCATGAGCGCTACAGGTACTTGGTTAGAAGAAGAAAATATCTTTAAGCCACAAGAGAGACCATTGGAAAAAGTAGGCACTAAGTATATTTCTCATGGACATGAATATGATGAGTCGCAAGTAAGAAAAGACGAATTTGGTGTCATTATGGCGACAGATTCTCATGGTAAAGAAAAAGCTATCGGCGTTGAAGTAGATGGAGAGTTGGTACAAGGTTTTCATACACTTACTAAGAAGCTAGATTTTTATTGTGAGTGGTTTAAGGACTGGAAATGGCCAGAATATGCTATACCTATCTATCCAACCACAAAAGAAGACAGAGTGAAGATGACACATGTTGTGAGTCAGGTACACCATGACTTTATGCAAAAAGACAACGAATTTGCGTTAAATACCATATTTAGATTGCCGTACAATATTCATACACGTTCAGTGAATTCTAAACACCTTATGGAGATATCTCAAAACCATAACCCAGTCTGGATTTATACTAAAGATGCTAAGAAGTTGAACATTAAAAGAGGAGATGCTGTAAAGGTGACTATCACTGACACTGTATCTGGTCTTGACTCTGGATACTTCATCGCAATGGCAATACCTACAGAAGGCACGATGCCAGGTGTGCTTGCTTGTTCTCATCACGCAGGTAGATGGAAACTAAAAAATGCAGTTGAGATTCCTGGTTTTGAACATAAACTAGGAGTTATGGGACTAGGAGCTCCACTTTATGACTTGACTATGGATGGCAAGATAGGTACACTAAAGCCTACACAAGGCATCATAGATGGCATGGAAGAAAACAAAGATTCTTGGCAGTTTAAAGCGTACAATAGAGACCTTGACAACATCTGGTGGGATGGGCTTTCTGGTTCATGGCAAAATGCTGTGGCACCTGCACACCCAGATCCAATAGCAGGTCATCATGCTTGGCATCAAAAAGTTGTCATAGAGCTTGCTGGTAAAAAAGATGTGATTGGTGATATCTATGTGAATTATGAAAATAACATGAAGGTTTACAAAGCTTGGAGAGACAAATTGACTCGCCCACTTGACTCTAGTGACACACTAAGACGTCCTCAGCATATCAAGCGTCCTGCTGTACCTTTATCTGACAAGGCGTATGCGGTAAATATCAAAGATTAAAACCTTATATCATGTCTCACTCTCATTGTCTTGATGGGAGTGTATGTGATGCGATAGCTAGAATTTCCTAGATAAATTATCTATACACGTCTTATTTATCTTGAAAGTGCTATAGTCCAATTAAATAACATGAAAGAACATAAAATAGATGGAAGAACTTAAAATAGAACTACAAAACCGTATAGCGATTTATGGATTGATATCGAGACTAATGATAGTAGAGGTGGATGATGCTTTTTTAGATACCATAGAAAAAGATGAGGCACTTCTTGATTTGTTCCCAAATTATAGAGACTGGAGTAAGCGTACAGAACTTTCCAGAAAAGAACTTATAAATGAATATTATAATGTAGACTTTACCAATCTTTTTTTGATGCACCTTGTTCCCTACGAATCATTTTATATAAGAGATGACCAGATGATAGAATCTGGCGGTGGCAACCCAGTACTTGACCTTTATAATGAACTAAATTTTTCCGTGGAACTAGACAAGGCTAGAGTTGTGAGTCCTGACCACATAGGTGTAGAGTTAGAGTTTATGTATATGCTTTGCGTAGCATCCCTAAAAGCTTTCAATGAAGACAATAAAGATGCCTTGTGCGAGCTCTATCAGGTGCAACGTGCATTTTTGAAAGAGCATCTTTTGGAGTGGACGCCACTTTTTCTTATCAATGCTAAACGTGAATCAAGAACGCCACTGTATCATGACGGTTCAGAGCTTACTTTGGAGTTCATACTTTCTGACTTTGAGTATGTGACGGCAAAGCTAGATGATTATTGTGGGAATCCTGTTGCCTGATGTCACTTTATTTTAATGTATCGGCTTGCGTGAGAGCCACATCAAAGTTTTCTGAATGCACTAAATGTGTAGATGCCTGTCCTGAGTCCATACAGCTACTTGAGAACCTGCCATCCTTTGCCAACAAAACAGGTGTTGAAGCTGCTGCATGTATAGGAGCATGTCCTACTGAGGCATTTTCCCTCTCAGACTTTTCTACAACAGAATTTTTCTTTAGTTTTTTAGACTCTAAGATACGATTTATCTCTCCTAAGCTAAATGTGCCTTGTATCTCAGTACTTTCTGTTGAGCATCTTATCGCTTTGGCTTTAGCCTCAGAGGAGATCATCACTTTAGACATGTCTTCGTATGACGAAGAGAGTATTTTGTATGAGCAGATAGAAGCACGCATAGAAGAAGCAAACTTTGTGCTTTCTTCTTTTTGTGAAAAGTTTTTAGAATCCAATATGGAAAAAAACACAAGCCAAGTAAAAAAACAACAGATAGAAGAAGATAAGGATATGGAGGAAAATATCACGTCAAGACGTTCATTTTTGGGAAATGCATCACTCAAAGGTGTAGTCAAACACAAGATGACTTTTGATGAAGCTGTTGAAGCAGATGAGCTAAGAGCTTTTCGCTTAGACAGTAAGACCATCGCAGGGATAAAAGAAAAAAATCTACCAGATAAAAGAAAGATACTTTTTACGGTACTCAAACGTGCAGGTGTACCAGATGTATTTGAGGTACTGCCTCAAGTTGAAGTGAGTTTTACCTCTCAAAAATTTGTAGATGACTCTTGCACTAACTGTCAGATATGTTACCGCATTTGTCCAACAGGGGCGTTAAGTTCTAACGGTAAATTTTCACTCATCAATTTTGACTCTATGCTATGCGTGAAGTGTCATCTTTGTCATGATGTTTGTGAACCAAACTCCATACAGCTACAAAGTGGATTTGAGGTCAAAGAGTTTTTTGAACCAAGACAGAGAACTTTGGCAACTTTTGACATAAAAAGATGTAATGAGTGTGGCAATAATTTTACTTACACAGGGGGAGAACAAGCCTGCCCACGTTGCATGACAGAAGAAGAAGAAGCGATGTTCTTGCACTCCAATGCATTGGACATGAGGGCATTACTAGAAGGGAAGAGTAAATAATATGAAACCAGAAGAAATTAAACCAGATACAGGTCTTTGTACCATTTTGGGTTACAATGCTCAAACAGGGCATATGCGTAAATACTTCAATAGGATTATGAAGATAAATGGGCTTAATGCAACTGCTATAGCATTAAACATAAAAGATGAGCATTTTTCTGTCACTATGTCAAGTGTAGGGCAGTCTAAAGTCACGCAAATGATGATAGAAAAAGAGTTTGGAGAAAAGGCCTTGTCTTTTTGTGAGGGCTTAAATGATTGTGCAAAAAGAGAAGGACGTGTAGATTGTATAGAAGTTAGAGATGCTAAGGTGTATGGCTATTGTTTTGATGATGATGCTCAAGCACTTTTTGAAAATAAAGCATTTTTAGATGACAATATCTTGCTTGTGGCAAAGATGATGCTTATCGCTGCTCGTTGGTTTAATGCTAGCATAAATGTGGATGACATACCACTACTTATAAAATGACGAGGAGATAATATAGATGGATGATTTAAGAAAAGATTTTGAGAACATAAGTGAACAAAACTTTCATGGTACACCTGCCTTTGGACCAGATGGACAATGTGTAGCAGATGAAGAGGTGGACTTAAAAGATTACCCCTCACACACAGAAGCACTTTATGCAAAGCTCATAGCCCCGCACGCCTCTGGTATATATATATCTCGCTGGGATATAAAAAACATAGCACTTGAGGCAGGTGATTCTATGGCTATACACCCTCGTAAACGTATGTTTGAACTTCTCATGAAGTATGCAACAAGTAAAGAAAACATGGAGAAAGTACTTGAAGCACTAAAGGTGCACATGGAAGACAAGATAGGTATATACGATGAGTTTATCGTAAACTATCCCAGCTCAGTAGAGGTTTTTCAGCCAAAAATCGATAAGGCCAGAAAGACCATAAGACTTTTTCCTCAAATCATAGATGAGTATTTTGAGTAGAGAAAAACTAAGAGACTTATGAAATGCGTTGTTTTTCTTGTGCAAAATTAAGTTTCAAGATTATCTGCGATACATGCAAAAAAAATCTTTTCCCTACTACTATAGGCACAAGAACAATAGGCACACTTGATGTCATCTATTTTTACAAGTATTCACATTTGGAATCCTTGCTTCATACCAAGCACAAACCTGAAGGACATCGCATCTACAAGGCACTGTCCTTGATGACCATGAGACCTTTTATGGAAGAGTTTTTGGAGTCAGATGAGAGAGAAGTGTATGTCGTGGGTGTAGATGAGTATGCGAAAAATGCTTATGCACATGTAGCAGTCCTCACAGAAGCTATGAAAGTAGCCAATGTGAAGGTAAAACATGCTTCTCTTATGGCAAGAAGTAGAGTAAAATACTCAGGAAAATCATTGCAATTTCGTCTTCAAAACCCAAGAGATTTTGTATATAATGGTAAAAAAGGTGTTGATGCTATACTGGTAGATGATATCATAACCACGGGTATCACACTACAAGAAGCCCAAAAGGTTTTAATGCAAGCTGGTGTCAATGTACTATTTGCACTTGTTTTGGCAGATGTGAAGGAGTAGTGATGCTCCTTAACGCATATTTCAGTATAATATTTTAAATACAAATTTATCAATGAATAATGCTAAGGATGCCTAGTAGATGACTATTGAATCATATCTAAACCTTTATGAACTTCTAGAAAAAGATAACTCCACACGAGAAACAAATCGTGCCTTTGGCTTGTCTCATATTTTGTTAAAAGATAAACCTACAGAGCAACTTATAGCATGGGTACAAGAACATAAAGTAAAGCTAAGCCAGCCTAGTATGGCAGATGCATTTTCTGGGTATTTGTATGCTGTGACTTTGACTTTGACGATGATATCCTTTGTTTTAGGACTGCTTTCAGGTCTAGGACTACTTTCGTACAGTGGCCATGAGCCTGTTAATGTCATCTATTTCATAGCTATAGCTGTATTTTTTCCACTTCTTACTATGATGCTAACAGTGATTTCTATGTTTCGTATACGCAATACACAAAGTCTTTTGGTGCATATATCTCCTGCATTTTGGATGGAGAAAATACTGGTACTTTTGCCTTACAAAGTACAAGAAAATATACAAAATTTTAAAATAAACCCTTTACTTGCAAACTGGATGCTTATAAAACGTTCGCAACTCATAGCTTTATCTTTCTCATCAGGATTATTTATGGCTCTACTTACTATAGTGGTGACTAAAGATATTGCTTTTGCATGGAGTACTACTTTGCATATAACGCCAGAAACATTTCATGAATTCTTAAATACATTGGCTTTTGCTTGGAGAGACACTATCCCCTCAGCAGTTCCTAGCATAGAACTCATCACGCAAAGTCAATACTTTAGGTTGGGAGACAGGCTAAGTGAAGGTATGATAGCCAATGCATCTAAGCTTGGAGAATGGTGGAAATTTTTGGCTTTTGCTACACTTTTTTATGCAATTTTTTTACGTTTACTCATGCTACTGTTTACTAAATTTTCTTTGGACAAAGCAGTAAAAAAGTCTTTGCAAACACTTAGGGGTGCTAGTAAAATTCTTGAACAAATGAATGAAGCTGTTATATCTACACATGCTTTGCAAGATGAAGAGACATTTGTAACCACAAAAGAGAATTATGGACAAATCATACACAAACTAGATGCTTCTTATGATGCCATACATGGATGGGCGATAAATAAAGAGCAGTTACTCGTGCTAAATGATAGCATGAGGGTTATATCTCCTAATTCATATGAAGTTGGAGGTGCAAATAGTTTTGATGAAGACAATGAAATCATTTCTAAAAGTAAAGGCGAAGTACTTTTCTTTGTAAAGGGATGGGAGCCTCCTACTATGGATTTTGTTGATTATCTTGTTGGATTAAGTGAAAAGGTGGACAAAATTGTTGTTGTGCCTGTGGGTATGGATGCTGATAGCTATAAAATTAAGCACAAGTTTGTAGACATATGGGATAGAAAACTCACACAAATAAATGAGGATAAAGTATGGCTAAAGCGTTAGATATTCATCCTAGATTTGCAGTAGTAGGACACCCAAACAAAGGCAAAAGTTCCATAGTCTCTGCTTTGGCGATGGATGACTCTGTACAGATATCAGATACGCCAGGGACAACTACTAAGCAACGTTCATTCCCTCTGATGGTAGATGGCAAAATACTTTATGAACTTTTTGATACACCAGGATTTCAAAGAGCTAGAGGCGTATTGGCATGGATAGAAAAACATGATGTCGCAGCCAATAAAAAACATGAGGTAGTGAAAGCTTTCATAGATGAACACAAAGATAATGAGCATTTTGGAGATGAAGTTGCATTACTAAGACCTATCATGGATGGTGCAGGTATTATCTACGTGGTAGATGCTTCTAAGCCTTATGGTTCAGAATATGAAGCAGAAATGGAAGTTTTACGCTGGACAGGGCAACCTTCCATGGCACTTATTAATCACATAGATGAGTCTGACTATAGCGATGATTGGACAAAGGCATTGGAGCAGTATTTTAAGATGGTGCGTACATTCAATCCTATGCAGACAAGCCTTTCTCAGCATATGAGCATACTAGAGAGTATGGCACAACTTAAGGTTGAATGGGTAGAACCTGTAAAAGCTTCGATGAAGATTTTTGAGCAGTATCAGGAGCAGATGCTAGAGAAGTCATCATCTTTGTTGGCACATTTTGTGTTTGAGTCCACTTCTTTGGTAGAAAAATTTACATTTCAAACCGAAGATGCTTCAGATGAAGACAGAAAACAAATAAACAAAAAATATAAAAATACCCTAAGAAAATTAGAGATCGAGGCTCATGATAGTATAGAGCATATTTGGAAGCATGATAACCTAAACTTTAAAAGCGAAGGATTGACTTTCGAGGGTATGGATTTATTTTCGCAAGAGACAGCATCTGTTTTTGGACTAACCCGTAAAGAGCTTATCATAACAGGAGCCACTTCAGGAGCCGTTGCGGGTGCAGGCATAGATTTACTTTTTGTAGGGCATACACTTTTTCTTGGTGGGCTCATTGGTGGCGTAGCAGGTGGCGTAGGGGCCTATTTTGGATTTGATGAACTCTCAGAAGTAAAAGTACTGGGTAAAACACTGGGTAAACGCTACTTGCAAATAGGACCCATGACAAATATAAACTTCCCCTACATCTTACTAGGTCGTGCCTTGTATCATACGCAAAAAATTTCTAAGCGTTCACATGCCATGAGAGGCGAAATGGACATAGCGATGGACAGCTCTTTTAAGGAATTATGGTTAGATGATGATGTGCGTAAATCTTTGCAGGGGTATCACAAGAAATTTCGTTTCAGTAAAGAGATTTCTTCTAAAGTGATGAAAGAGTATGAAAGTTTGATAAAAGTTATTTTGGCGAAGTTGATAGCTTAGATATCCCTTGTAGGATTTGGGGTGTTAGATAGGTTTAAACCAACTCTGCAATCCCCATCAAAATCATCGCAGATAAAATACCACCTGCTATGCCCGCTAGTACATCATCAAGCATGACACCCATGCCCCCTTTGAGCTCTTTATCTATCCATCCTATGGTAGAAGGTTTCCAAATGTCAAAAAGTCTAAATGTAACAAAAGCTAAGAGAATAGCTATGATTTCTGCATAAGGGTAAGTCATCGTAATGGCTGTTGAGTAAGCTATCATAAGACTTATCCACATGCCTGCTGCTTCGTCTATAACTATCTGTTGGTGGTCGTGTATGCCTGTGGCTTTTTCGTATTTGTTTATTTCAAATATACCAACGATAGTGATGCTAAATGTTAGCATAAAAAGTGCTTCCATGCCTAGGCAGTAAAGCACTAGGAGACCTACGGGAAGGGAAGCCAATGTTCCCACTGTTCCAGGAGCCTTAGGGCTAAGTCCTGCGCCAAAAAAGGTAAGAAAAAGTTTTTGAATAGTCATATATGTCTCCTAAGTGAGTGATGAAGTTTGATAGAGTTTGATGAGTTTGAGATAAAATTGCTCATCACCTTGTTGTTCTAGAAGTCCTGATCCTGGCATGAGGGCATAGTATAGCTCTTGTAGGTTTTCAAAACGTTCAGGAAAGAGAGCCGCTAGGATGTTAGCAGAGACCTCTTTGCGTACCAAGATAGAAGGCGGTATAAGCCCAGACTGTATGAGCTTCATAATGGATTCTGAGTGATAGTGTACATGATGGTGCTGACCATGTGGACAAGTAGTAGTGCTGACTAGGGTTCTGCAAGTGTCACAGTAGACATACTCATCTACTGTTTTGATGTCCATGTCTATTGTTTTGTAGTGGTCAAGGATGGAGTTTAGACGGTTTTCATTATAGTAAAGACCTAGTCCTCCATGATTTTTACCAATAATAAGTTGATTGCATCCATAATTTTTTGCTAAAAGTGCATCTAGAACGAGTTCATTAAATCCTGCAAAAATATAGGCACTTTCAAAAGGCACTATGAGTACTTTGTTGCGTGGCAAGAAGTTGTTGACGAAGGTAGTGAGTGCATTGTGCCTAATGTCATAACGTAGTCCACCAGAACTGAACGGTTTACGTAAAAAGATGATGACTAAATCGTTGTCTGAAATGGCTTGGCGTATCATGCGTTCATGGGCACGATTTAAAGGGTTTGCTGCTAACATCAAAGAAGAGATTGACTTCGCCCCTGTTTTGGCTATCATTTTTTTAATACGATTTATATTGTCCTCTATCAAGGGATAGTTGACTGTGTATTCTCCACAAACTGCGATTTTACCTAGTCTATCTGAAGTATGTTCTGCTCCTGGATGTGACCTGTCTGCTGTACCATAAATATCGATAAGACGTTGAGTAGGGTTTATGATAAAAGTTTCGTCTACTATGAGTTCGCCTACTTTTTTATTTTCACTTATGAGATCTATGGTTTCGCCTTTTTTAAGACCTTTTAGCACTTGATGGTTTCTCTTGCCTATAGGTGCCAAAATAAAAGAGAAAGGAAAGGACATATCTTTATAGGTCTTCGTAGTATCGACTTCTCTTGCTTGTTCCTCATTCATGAGTTTATGAACAGGAGAGATGAGACCTGCTTGTGTCATGGCTAAATTTGAAAGTATTTCTGTGTCTATAAAAAGTGTTTTACGTGATGACATGAATGTTCCTTATTTTTTCTTAAAGAGCCCGTATTTTTTTCTTTTTTCCCAAAGACTTTTTCGTGAGATACCTAATTTTTTGGACAATTCTGTATCTGGAAATTTGTACTGAAAAGAGTTTACTATAAACTTCACGTAATCGTCTATGGTCAATATCTCATTTTGGTCATATAGTTTTGAGTCTGTGTTGAGTGTAATGGTCTGAAATTCACACTCTAGTTCACCTGTGCTACAAAGTATAAAATCGTAAGACTTAAGAAGTTCTAAGAGTTTCTCTTTGTCGGATTTTTTTAGTGTGTGTATCTCTGTAACATAAAGAAGGGACTCTGTTGGACTTGTTTCTATTTTATCTTTCCATGTTTTTTCTGTAAGAGGCACAAAAGTTAAAAGTTTATTTTCATTTTTGGCATACTCAAATACTACTTTATCTACAAGTCTTTGATAGTTTGTCTCTATGACTAAGGGTGTAGAAATCTTGTCAGTACATTCATCTGTGTTGATTTCTTTGAGTAGATTATCCATATACTCTTGATAGAGTTCAGTACGTTTTTTAAGTTGCTGGTACTCTTGATAGTGTTCTATCTTTCTCATAAGTTCTTCTATCATGAAAGGCTTAACGATGTAGTCTTTTGCTCCTAGTTTAAGAGGTTGAGATACGGTGTCGTTATTGATATAGTTGACCATCAAGATGATAATCCTGTCCTTATATGCCTTGATGAGTGGTGAGTAGTCTTGTCCTGGCATGTTGGTAGAAAGCAAGTATACATCACCATTACTTTTCATTGCCTCTTTAGTTGAGCTAAATATTTCTGTTTCAAAGCCATTTTCACCTAATTTTGCGGCAATACTTTGTGCCAGATAGAGTTCATTTTCTACAATGATAATTTTCATATGTTTTTCCAATTAAAATAATTTAAATTTGCTACAGCATGGACAGTCACGCCTTCTTCACGCCCGATAAATCCAAGTTTTTCAGACCTTGTAGCCTTGATGTTGACAAGGTGTTGGCTAAGTCCCAAAAGTGAAGCGATACTACGTTTCATCTCTACTTTATACGCTAAGAGTTTGGGTTTTTCTGCCACGATGGTCATGTCCACATTTCCAATCTCAAAGCCATACCCCTTAATGCGTTTTACAGTGTCACTTAGAAGCATTTTTGAATCTACTCCTGCATAGATACCTTCTGTGTCGGGGTAAAATTCACCTATATCGCCCATGCCAGCTGCACCCAAAAGTGCGTCTATCAATGCATGAATCGCGACATCTCCATCGCTATGAGCTTTAAACCCATAAGGTGCATCTATAGGTACACCACAAAGAAACATTTGTTTTCCCTCTTCAAAAGGGTGAGTGTCTATACCAAAGCCTGTCAATGTCTTGGTAGATGGCAGCTGTAGACAAGATAATTTGTCTAAATCTTCTATGGTTGTGAGCTTATGTGCCTGTGTTGAACCCTCTACAAAATGTATTTTCTTGCCTATATAAGCTATGGCAGAGGAGTCATCTGTAAAAATCATTTTGGTTTTCAATGCTTTTTTAAGGTCTTTTGTTTTTGAGAGTTGAGGGGTTTGTATAATTTTTGTTTTCTCTCTATCTATAGGTTTGTTACCTAGATAAAGAGTGTCAGATATAGGTAGAGTTGGCACAATACATGAAGCTTTTTCTTTTTTGGAAAGTATGCGTTGTATCATATCATTGGGTACGCAACATCTTGCGATATCTGAGACTAGCACGTATTTGCTGTCTACATGGGACAAAGCATTGTTAAGTGATGCTTGTCTGCTGTCACCACCCACTACATAGGTGTAGTCTGCAAAGTATTTCATGTAGTTTGTTTCTTCAAGCGTTGAGACCAGTATCACTTTTGCAAAGTTGTTATGTGATTCAAAATGTCTAGCCACATGTAACCATAAAGGGATATCATTGCTATATAGCCACTGTTTTTTAACATTATTTTTGAAGCGTGATGATGAACCAGCTCCTAGAAGAATAAGTGTAATGTCTAACAAATAATAACCTTAGTATGTGTAATATAGTAACGAATTATATCAAGTGATACTTTATACATACTTTAACAAGAGATTGTTTGTCTTATTTGTGTCAATAGCTTTTTTTAAATCTAATTTAAGATTGACTAGGTATAACTCAGATACAAACTTCGAATATTTAGGAATAAACATGACAGAACAAAATGTATTAGATGCATTAAAAAATGTAACATATCCAGGGTTTACGAAAGATATCGTAACTTTTGGATTTGTAAAAGAT
>CAZNEJ010000013.1:0-19918 GCA_964571975.1 uncultured Sulfurovum sp.
CTACTTTGGGGTCTGGCGTTGAATATGCACCCACCTCGAACAAGTTCTAGGTTCCTAGCCCTCCTACACGCAAAACAGGAACTACGAAGTGCTTCGCAGATAGCATGGTAGGTTTTGACATTTGCTTAGGGCTTGGGTATAATGGGCGTATGAGCAAAATAGATAAAATAGAAGAACAAATAGGTTGGCTAAAGGTAGTATTTGGCTTATTGGTTGCTATGACTGCATCTCTTGTAGGATGGATGGCAAGCAATTACAACAATACAGATGCATTGTTTATGCTAAGTGCAGTTATACTTGTCATAATATTTGTATATGGTATTGTAGTAGTCAACCTTAAAGCTTTTGATAAGATAAACGAACTGGAGGAGTTATGATGATTTGGGCTGTAATATTTTCTGCATTTTTGTTGGCAGGTGCTATGATGTATGTTATTTATAAATTTTCTCACCACGAAAAAGTATAAGTTTTAAAGTACAAGGAAAGGGTCAGCGTTGCAAATACACCTACCTCGAACAAGTTTCGAGGGTTCCTAACTATTAAAGTGTTTCCATCTCTTTAAGTGTAGCAAGTAATGCTCCAAGCTTGTTGTTGAGTTCTAGGTATTCGAGTGCGGGGATAGAGTCTGCTACTATACCACCTCCTGCTTGTAGGGTAATACTGTCTGGTTTGATGAGTGAGGTACGGATGGCTATGGAGGAGTCCATGTTTCCATCGAAAGAGAAGTAGCCTACAGAGCCAGAGTAGAAACCACGTTTGAGCTTTTCAAATTTGGCTATGAGCTTCATGGCTTCTATCTTGGGTGCACCTGTCATGGTACCTGCTGTAAAGGTAGCGGCAAAAAGGTCAAACATATCTTTGCCTTCATCTATGGTAGCTTCTACATCAGTTACCATGTGCATGACGTGAGAGTATTTTTCTACACGCATCATGTCTTTGACTTTGACCGTGCCTGTTTTTGCCACACGTCCTACATCATTACGACCTAGGTCTATAAGCATGAGGTGTTCAGCACATTCTTTAGGGTCTGCTAGCATCTCAAGTTCAAGTTCCTTGTCTCTAGTAGCGTTTTTACCACGTTTACGTGTGCCTGCTATGGGACGAAGAAGTATTTCACCTTCTGTTAGACGTACCATGACTTCGGGGCTAGAACCACAGATACTAAAGTCTTCATAGTCAAGTAAGAAGAGGTATGGAGAAGGGTTCTTAGAACGTAAAACTCTGTAAAAACTTAGAGGGTCTATCTTCCCTTTTTGGGTATATCGATTAGATAAGAGTATCTGAAAGATGTCTCCAGAGCGTATATTTTCCTTGGACTCATCTACAAGTGCTTTAAAGCGTTTTTCGCTTATACTAAAAGATCCTTCACCATCTAGCTTTACAGCTTTTAAAGGCATCGGCACACAAGTGTTACGCAGGATATTTTCTATATCATTCATGGTATGATACATTTTCTCATCATTGATGAGTATAGTGAGTTTTGCAGACTTGTGTGAGTATGCCATGATGATGGCAGGACGAACAAGATCAAGGTCTGGTGTATCTAGGGGGTCAGCTAGGTTATCCATGCTTTCTTCCAGCGTAGGTTCAAATACTTTTACCATGTCATAGCCGATGAAACCTATAAAACCATCTACAAAAGAGAAGCCAAGTTCTGATGCTTTGACCTTATATGCAGCCTTATCTACGGAGCCATAATATTTTTTTAAAAACTTAAAAGGGTCATCTTTTATGGTATTTTGTTTGCCAGTGCTGTCTGTGTAGGTGGTGCTTTTGTTTTTATAACTTAGGCGTTCTTGTGCTCCTATGGTTATAAAAGAGAAGTTTCCATCACTTGTGTTGACTACAGATTCAAAAAGCATAGTTATTTTATCTGGAAAAATTTCTTTTATTTTTCCATAAAGTGCTACAGGGGTGAGCTGGTCAAAGAGAAGTATTTTATGCATCAGAAGGACTACTTTTTAAGGATAAATGCACTTTTATTGATACGGTCTTTCACGCGTAAGAGTGCTATATCTGCTTCTGCTTTACTCCCGTAGGGGCCTATGAGTAGTTTTTTGGTACCTGTACTAGATGGAGCAGTAATCTTATAATCAAAACCAGAGCTAGCAATGACAGAAAGAAATTGCGAACTTGGTGTTTTTACAAATGAGCCTACTTGGATAAAGTATCCATTACTTGCTTTGGTAGCCTGAAGTTCTTTCTTGGCTTGTGCTACTTTTTTTATCTGCTTTGCGGCCAAATCTTTCGCCTCAAGAGATTTTTTATTGGCCAGTTTTTTAGCTTCAGTTTCCTTAAGTTTTTGTGCAAGTTTGGCTTCTTTTTCCTTTTGGATATCTACACTTGCTTCTTGTGAAAACTCTTTGGTTATTTGTACTGTAGGTTGCACAATTTTTTCTGCCTGCTCAACTTTTTTAGGTGCAATGACAATGGGTGCCTTAGGTTCGCTTTCCTTAGTAGGTGTTTTTGTTACACTTTGCAAGGTAAGTTCAGGACTAATGAGTTCCGTGTTGTTTCCCTCAAAGGAAAGTTTCTCTGAATCTGGATTTTTAAGTATAATCTTTGTAAGGATAATGGCCACTATAAGCACCACAATACCCAGTGCTATAATGGTTAAAAAACTTTTTGTTTTAGAGTTTTTAGGTTCTATATCATCGATGATAAGGTCATTTAAGTTGTGATCATTCATAAGGTGAAATCTCCAAATATTATTTTAGACTAATTATATCATATTTATTTATTACCCCACTAGGCAAATACCCAAACTTTTGAAAGAACCATAGAAGGTAAGATGTGAGTGAAAAAGTATGTAGAAGCAATTGGTTAATTTAAAGATTTTTTTGCTTGAAGACGGCCTTATCCCTTCACTAAGTGTGCGGTAATTTTGCTCTAATTCTCAATTATTTTTTATTTCACTAGCCATTTGTATGGTAGTGTGATTATATTGTATTCGTTTGGCAAAGAAGAAGAGGGCAAGCATTTCCACTTTTTTACCATTTTTTCTTTCAGTGCATTAGAAATCTCTAAAAGCTTAGTATCTGCATCTTCCAATGATATATAGTTAACCCTAACAAAAACTTGCAAACGTTCAGCATCTTTTCCTTCATAGATATGGTAGTCCACAATATCTAAGTTTTTAAATAAATGCTTCACAAGATGATAAAAACGCTCATATTCTTCACCTTTATACTCTATGACTAAGTAGTTAGTATGATTGTTTTCAAGTAAAGGTACGGCTATGGTGTATTGCTTATCTTGGTGTTGTTTGAGAAGTAGGGGCGTCAAGGACTCGTTTATGCGTTCAAATTTAGCATAAAAAGTACGATTGTTGAAAACTATTTTTTCAACAATCTTTGAGCGTTTAATGTAGTAGTATTTGTCAAAAAGGTCTAAGTCAAAAACTTTCAACGACTAATATATCGACTTTTTATAGATAACAAAACCTTGTGCAAGTTCTCTCATCTCATCTTTGATTTTGGTTTGAAGTGCAGTGTCATTGATGCTATCTAATACATCTGCTATCTTGTTTGCGATAATTTCAAACTCTTTTTCTTTCATGCCACGGCTGGTTAACGCAGGAGAACCTATGCGTACACCAGAAGTTACAAATGGGCTTCTTGTCTCTCCTGGTACAGTGTTCATATTTACAGTTATCCCAGCATTTCCTAGAGCAGCATCTGCATCTTTACCTGAAAAGTCTTTGTCTAAAAATGAAACCAGAACAAGGTGGTTGTCTGTACCGCCAGATACTACATCATAGCCACGTCCCACAAGTACCTCTGCAAGTTTGGAGGCATTGGCTTTGACTTGTTTTGCATGTGTTTTCCACTCAGGACTTAAGTTGTATTTAAATCCAACTGCTTTTGCAGCTATCACGTGTACTAGTGGCCCACCTTGAAGTCCTGGGAAGATGGCAGAATTTATTTTCTTAGCAATGGCTTCATCGTTAGTCATTATCATACCACCACGAGGTCCTGCTAGGGTTTTGTGCGTAGTAGTAGTGACGACATCTGCGTAAGGGAATGGACTAGGGTGTTCATCTGCACAGACAAGTCCAGCGATGTGAGCTATGTCTGCAAAAAGGATAGCTCCTACCTCGTCAGCGATTTCACGGAACTTTTTAAAGTCTATCTCTCTTGCGTATGCAGACGCTCCACAGACGATGATTTTAGGCTTCACCGTCTTAGCTATACGCATCACTTCATCATAGTTGATGCGACCATCAAGCTCTACACCATAGGTAAATGAAGAGTAGTTTTTACCAGAAAAACTAGGCTTGCTTCCATGAGTCAAGTGACCACCATGGCTTAAGTCCATACCTAGTATCTTTTCTCCAGCTTTTAGTAGTGCGGCGTACACTGCTCCATTGGCTTGACTACCAGAATGAGGCTGTACATTGGCAAATTTACAAGAGAAAAGTTCACAAGCTCTGTCGATGGCAAGTTGTTCTACAACGTCCGCAAACTCACAGCCACCATAGTAACGCTTATACGGGTAACCCTCTGCATATTTGTTCGTAAACACTGAACCCATAGCCTCCATCACGGCAGGCAATGTAAAGTTCTCTGAAGCTATCATCTCAAGATGATCAGTTTGTCTTTCTCTCTCGTTTTCAATAGCAGCAAATATCTCTGGGTCAAATGTTTCTATAGCGTATGCCATGGGGTTCCTTATGGTGGAAAATTATTAATGTGTATTTATAGCAAATTTCATCTGAAGTTGTTATGAATTGGTTTTATTTTGATTTAAAATACATCCTGTCACTCCTCTTTGCTTGTTAGCGTTGTTATTTGGGTAGTCATCCTTTCATCTTTATATGGTTATAATACTTTCATAAGGAATAATACATGATAAAAATTAGTTTAATAGTACTAAGCACACTAGTATTTTTGGGATGTGAATCAGTAGATGATGCTATCAATAATGCTTTGAGTGGTGATACAACGACAGAAACAATATCAACCAAAGAAAAGGTGCTTATTATCAATAATGTTAGCCGTACTGCTTGTGTTGTAATGAAAAATGGCTTATTGGATGATGACTTCAAGGATGCAAAAACACTAGTAGCCCAATTAGGTGTTAATTGTGCTAGCTATGGAAAAACTGCTGGTGTAGTAGGAGAAATTGGCACAATGTGTGTTGAGCAATCATTATCTGAATGGCTAGAAGAAGATGATCATAGCAAGATTATAAGCATTGAAGATGCACAAGGAGAGAACGCTTGTGTAATTGGCTTTAATAGTTAAGACGCTGGGAGTGTAATAAATTTTATGTCAACATATAGTCTTGAGCCAAAAATAAGGGTTATGAGGGTCAAGCGTTGAAAATACACCCTTCTTTTTACAAAAAGAGCTAACTCTTCTGCGAAACCCGCCCTTTACAAGCAGGCACATCCATGCAAAACATCCCTTTACCTTTTTTAGCAGGCTTTAGTTCTTCTATAACATCATGTCCACATTTTTTACATTGTGTTGATGCATCTACTTTTGGTGTCTCTTTGATGACCTCTGGACGCATCGCAGGGAAAAGAAGTACATCACGGATGCTATGCTGGTTGGTTAGCATCATGACAAGACGGTCGATGCCTATGCCTTCACCTGCTGTGGGTGCCATGCCGTAGCCTAGAGCTTTTACAAAGTCTGTGTCCATGTGCATGGCTTCGTCATCTCCAGTGGCCGCTTTTGCATCTACTTGACCCATAAATCTTTCATATTGGTCAAGTGGGTCGTTAAGTTCTGAAAAACCATTGGCTATCTCTTTGCCTGCCATGAAAAGTTCAAATCTTTCAGTGACTTCTGGATTTTCGTCGTTTCTTCTTGCCAGTGGCGAGATGTCTACTGGGTAGTCAGTGATGAAAGTAGGGTTGATGAGCTTAGCTTCAACGAACTCATCAAAAAGTTCTGCTTGTACGTAGCCTAGTGTCCACTTGCTGTCTGCTTTTAAGTTATGTTCTTTTAGGTAGGCAAGTCCTGCATCTCTGTTGGTCGCAATTTCGCGTGGAACACCACCGATGTCCACAATGCTGTCTACCCATGGTACTTTAGCAAATGGCGTGGCAAAGTTTATCTCTATGTCTCCATAAGGGAGTGTTCGTTCTAGTTCTAAAGTATCAAAAAGATAGTCAAATAACTCTTCGGTTACTTCCATAAGTTCGATGTAGGTTTTGTATGCCCAGTAAAATTCTATGGAGGTAAACTCAGGGTTATGTGTGGCATCTATGCCTTCATTTCTAAAGTTTCTGTTTATCTCAAAGACTGCGTCCATACCACCTACGATGAGACGCTTGAGGTAAAGCTCAGGGGCAATACGCAAATAACGGTCTACACCCAAGGCATTATGATGGGTAGTGAATGGCTTTGCATTTGCTCCACCAGGGATGGGGTGCATCATAGGGGTTTCTACTTCTAAAAAGCCTTTGTCTTCAAAAAATCTTCGTATGCCTGAGACTATGCGTGAACGCAGCTTAAAACGTTTGGTTACTTCCGCGTCCATTATCATGTCAAGGTAACGTTGTCTGTATTTTATCTCTTGGTCTTGTATGCCGTGAAATTTTTCTGGTAGCGGGAAGATGGCTTTAGTAACGATGTTTACTTCTAAACAATGTAGGGTAAGTTCTCCTGTACCTGTGACAAAAGGGTAACCCTTTGCTTCGATGATGTCGCCCACTTCAAAAAGTTTTTTGACTACATCATTGTAGTAGTTTTCTGGAAGGTCATCACGGTTAAAGTAGAGTTGTACAAGTCCATCTGCATCTTCTATCTTAGCAAAAGCTGCTTTACCCATGATACGTACAAACTTGATGCGTCCTGTGAGGGCGTAAGACTTGGTTTTGTCTTGTTTCATTTCATCTTCAGCCACAACGAGTTCATGTACATAAGCACATTTGCTTAAAAAGGTTTTTGAGGGTGTGCCTTTTTTGATCTTGTTGGGGTAAGGGTTGATGCCTTTTTCTCTAAGTGTTTGGGTTTTTTTAATGCGTTCTTGTATATATTGGTTGTTGAATATCAAAGGGGATTCCTGTTGTATTATTTTTGGCAGTTTTCACAAAGCCCTACGATTTTCATGGTATGGTCTGTCATTTGAAAGTTAAACTTTTTGGCTATTTCTTCTTGCCTTTGCTCTATGACATCGTCAAAAAACTCTATGATGTCTCCACAGGCTGTACATATGAGATGATCATGGTGTTTTTTAAGCCCAAGTTCATATTTTTTGCCTTGTACTCCAAATGATATAGATGAAGCAATGCCAGACTCTTCCAATAATGACAAAGTACGATAAACGGTTGCAATACCTATGTTTATCTCTGGATGCTCTTCTTTGAGAAGCACGTAGATGTCTTCTGGAGTATAGTGGTTATCGTGTTCATAGAGAAACTTTAAGATGAGTTCTCTTTGTTTGGTAAATTTTAAGGTATTGCTTTTAAGTAAAATTTTAAATTTTTCTAAAAGTTTTGCATATGTAATCATTGGTTTACCCTTTATTGTGAAAGCACACTTTGATTTTGCTCTGTTGCATTTATCTCCATGTTTATGGTTGTAGCATTACTGTCCTTAAGGTTTGCAAGGTTTTTCAATGCTTCTGTTGCAGAAGTGCTTTCAAAGCCAAGCGTTGTTGGGTCAAGATTTATAAGATACGAACCTGCTTGTTTTAAATAAGGATAAAGTATAGAATCTTTTACGTGTTTTTCTAAGTTGTCTTTGACTAAGGAGATATTGGAAAGAGCCGTGACTATAAGGGCAAAAATAAGAAAATATTTACCCCCACCCATGATGAAGCCAAAAAGACGGTTTAAAAAACCCAATCCGCTGACACTTGTGAGCTTGGAAATGATGGAGCCAAGTATGGTAGCACCTAGCCAAACAATGATAAGTATAGCAAGGAAACCAATCAGCTTAAGTAAGGCAAAGTTTTCAAGATGTAAAAAGTTCTTATCTATGAAGTGAGCAGTAGTATTTGCCAAGCGTGAAGCAAGATAAACACCACCTATGAGACCTGTAAGTCCAAACATCTCTTTGATAAATCCATGCATGAAACCCTTGATTCCCAATAAAAGCACTATGGCAGCTATCGTGATATCAAAGTAATTAAAGTCAATCATTGAAAAGTTCTCCATGGATGTTTATCCTCTGTAAATATTTTTTGTATTGTATCTAAATTGGCTTTTAGTATTGAATTGCCTTAGATACCTCGTCAGCTTTGTTGGCATACTGCAATGCTGTTTCTTTGGAGATTTTCCCATCTTTGATAAACTTTAAAAGTGATTGTGTTTGGGTTTGCATGCCAGAATCGCCTTGGCCGAGTTGCATTTGTGAATAAATCTGATGCACTTTGTCTTCACGGATAAGGTTTGAGATGGCATGGTTTGTTACCAAAATCTCTGAAGCTGCCACACGTCCACCACCTGATTTTGGTAGTAGTGATTGGGCGATAACTGCTACCAACGAAGAAGATATCATGGCTCGAATCTGTGGTTGCTCATCTCCTGGAAATACATCAATAATACGGTTGATAGTACCAGGAGCAGAAGAAGTATGTAGTGTACCAAAGACCAAGTGACCAGTCTCTGCTGCTGTAAGGGCAGCTTCTATAGTTTCCTTGTCTCTCATTTCTCCTATGAGTATGATGTCGGGGTCTTGACGCATAGCATATTTGAGTGCAATAGAGAAACTTTTAGTATCTTCTCCTACGCCACGATGAGAAAAGACACATTTTTTGTTTTGATGTATAAATTCTACTGGGTCTTCCACGGTGACTATATGCTTTTGTTCGGTAATGTTTATCTGGTTTAGCATGGCTGCTAGTGTGGTTGATTTACCAGAACCTGTAGGTCCAGTGACTAAGATAAGCCCTTTTTCTCTCTTGATGAGCTTTTTATAAATCTCAGGTGCACCCAAGTCATCGAGTGAAGGCACATCGATAGGAATGGTTCTAAAAGCTGCTGCTGTGTTGCCTAATGTACGATAGTAGTTGGCTCTAAAACGTCCTATGTTTGGCAACAAAAGAGCGAAGTCTAGTTCGCTATGCTCTTCAAAATGTTGTTTTTGTTTTTCTGTGATGAGCGAGTAACACATTTCTTCTATGTCATCACCTGTAAGCTTAGGAAGGTTTACTGGTTTTAGTACCCCATCAAGTCTTATCTGTGGTTCGGAACTTGAGACAAGGTGCAAGTCAGATGCACCATGACTTACAACACTTTGTAGAAGTTTTTTTATATCAAAAGCGGCCATGTTTATCCTTTTATTCTATGATTGCAGGCACGATAAAGTAGTCATCTTGACTTTTAGGTGCTTTGCTTAATATATCTTTGGCAATGTTATTTGCATCTCTTGGCAAATCAACCCTAAGTGGCGTGCCTCCTTTAAGTGTAGAAAAGGAACCTGCAAGTGCATCTGTGTCTAGTTCATTGAGATTTTCAATATAACTTAAGATGCCCGAAAGCTGCTCCTTGACTTCTTCTTTTCTGCTTTCATCTATGCGTAAGTGGGAAAGCTTCTCCAGTTTTGCTAGAACTTGGTCATTAATCTGCATGCATATCCTTGGGAGTTTTTTTTAATTATATATTAATTTTGTTTAGATACAACTATTGACTCAAAATAACGAAATAGGAATTCATGACTTTGCATCATCATAGCACTTGAGATTTAAATCTTGGCAGCAACAAGTAAAACCAAAATTTAACAGCCAGTTATAATGATTATTGACTATAATTATTTGATTATATTAAATTAAAAGAGAGATAACTTGCAAGAACTACTAAAACAACACGATATAAATTCTGAAGAGTTAGAAATACTTCTTGATGCTAGAGAAGAAGGTAAGGCAGATTTTTTGCTCATAGATGTAAGAGAAGAGATGGAATATAATGAGGGACACATTAAGGGTGTAGACGTGCTAAAACCTACAACCTCTTTTCAAGAATGGGCACATGAGCTCCTCGCACAAACAAAAGACAAATCAGTCATTTTTACTTGCCGTACAGGCTCTAGGTCAGGACAAGTACAAAATGTCTTTAAGCAACAAGGACACGCAAGTGCCATCAACCATTATGGTGGCATAGTCACTTATCGCGGCACTGTAGAAAGGTAGGCGAAAGATAGTATGCATGTAGTAGATTTACTTTTAAAACTTTTAAGTTATGAATCTTTAACCCCTGATGATGCAGGCTCCTTGCAATTTATAGAAAAATACCTTGATGAGTATGACGCTATATATGTCAACAAAGAAGGAGTTAAAAATCTTTTTCTCTCCAAAAGGTTTGGTGACGGTGAGCATTTGTGTTTTGCAGGGCATGTAGATGTAGTTCCAGCTGGAGACAAATGGGACACAAACCCTTTTGTGCCTGTCATAAAAGAGGGGCGTATCTATGCACGTGGCACACAAGATATGAAGTCTGGTGTGGCCGCTTTTGTGCAAACATGTAAAGAGGCAGAAGATTTTGATGGACGTCTTTCCATACTTCTTACTTCAGATGAAGAGGGAGAGGCAAAATATGGAAGCATAGTCATGCTAGAACATCTAAAATCCATAAATCTTTTGCCAGATTACTGTGTAGTAGCAGAGCCTACTTGTGAAAGTACTTTTGGAGATGCCATAAAGATAGGTCGTCGTGGGTCTATAAATGGATATCTCACTATCCAAGGCAAACAAGGACATGCAGCTTATCCTGAAAAAGCCATCAACCCTGTGCATCAACTAGCTCCCATACTAGAGAAGATTGCAGGAGTAAACTTAGATGATGGAGATGATGACTTCGCACCGTCCCAAATGGTAATTACCGACATACGTGGGGGCATGGAAGTGACCAACGTAACGCCAGGCTCTCTAAAACTCATGTTCAACGTGCGAAACTCCACGAAAACAACACAAGAAGACGTTAAACTTCATATAGCTCAATGTTTTAAAGCACTAGACTACAGTCTGGAACTTACACAAGGATCATACCCTTTTGTGACCACAAGAGATTCTAAAGTGGTAAATAAACTAGCATCAAGTATAGAAAGTATCACAGGTGTAAAAACCAAACTTTCAACAGCTGGTGGTACATCTGACGCACGGTTTATGGGTGCTTTTGGTATAGATGTGGTTGAGTTTGGGGTGATTAACGACAGTATTCACGCACCGAATGAAAACACATCCATAGCTGAAGTAGAAGCACTTTGTTTAGTTTTTAAAAACATGGTTAAATTATTTAGATAAGGATACAAATGATAAAAATATTATTGGGATTATGCTTTCTTTCATCTGCACTTTTCGCACTTGATTGGGTAAAAGACTTAGATACGGCATTTGCAACTGCACAAAAAGAAAAGAAAATAGTCATGGTCATGGTCGAAGGTGAAAATTGTCGATGGTGCAAGAAGATGAAGCACCGTACTTTGGGTGACGAGGGTGTAGAAAAAAGACTAGAAAGATTTATAATAGTAAAAGTGATGAGAGAAAATCACGAGGTTATGAAAGCTTTGCCAAAAATAAGTGGTGTACCTACGGTCTTTTTTATGAAATCAGACAAAACTGTTTTAGAAGAAGTTATAGGCTACTTTGATGTACTTGACTTTACTTCCTACATAGGTGATGTTGAAAAAAAAGTGAAACAAAAATAAGATGAATTAGATGTCTCATCGTCCACAGCTAAAAGAATATGTCATGGCAAGACTTATCGCTATGGTGGTAGTTTTATTTGCTATCTTTTCATCCTTGCTTGTGATTTTTGTTGCTGATAAAAATGCAGTATACATGACCATAGGTTTTTTGGCTCTAGGGTTTAGTGTTTTTATTTTTGCTGTTTATCGTGGTGCGAAACGTATGCAAAAGGAACTGACCAGTATCAATACTTACTTAAGAAACTTAAAAAAGATAGACAAGATAGACTATCAGACACATTTTTTTACCCATGAGTTTGAAGAAATTAACCAAAACTTAATGAAAGTACTTAAAAAATCTAAAAAAAGAGAAGATGTCAAACAACGTTATAATGCAAAATTAAAGCTTAAGAACCGTCAACGAGAAGATATGATTTCTGCCATAGCACACGAGTTTCGTAACCCTATAGCTTCCATTATGGGATATTCTCAGACCTTAGTGGAAGATAGTGAGATACCTGAAGCATTAAGAGAAAAGTTTTTAGGCAAGATACACAATAATGGTGGTAAGATAGAAGACTTACTCAAACGCCTTATCTTGTGGAACAAGTTTGAGAGTGGTGAAGCAACCTTGCATCCTACAAAGTTTGACATTTGTACATTAATACAAGAATTAAAAGAATCTTTTCCTGAAAAATATTCTCAAAGAAATATGCTCATTGATGGCAATACTTTCACAGTAGAAGCAGACCGAACCCTTTTAGAGATTGTACTTAAAAATCTAATGGAGAATGCACTAAAATACTCTCAAGAAGATATTTGTATCATCATCAAAGAAGGTTATATATCGGTCGTGGATACAGGTATGGGTATCTCTTCTGAGGATATCACGAAGGTGACAAAAAAGTTTTATCGTTCCAGTACACAAAGTTGGGATAATTCTATGGGACTTGGACTTTCCATAGTCAAAAGTATCTTAGCCTTGCATGGCACAAAACTTGAGATAGAAAGCAAAAAAGGAATAGGGTCTAGTTTCTCATTTCAACTTCAGAAGGCATAAATCAATTTTTCGTTTATTTTGCGTATCTTAGTTATTCAAGCGATGTGTTTATGCCTAAAAAATAAGAGCTTTTAGCCTGGGGCGTGTTTCTTTGTTGTCCCATCTTTTCTATCATTTATTCCCATGGTGTAAAATTTATATAAATAATATGTATAATATTGTATTGCAATACAATATATTATACAAAGGATAGTCGTGGAAGGCGCTAAAAAAAGATTTGAGATTGTTCATTACTTTAATGCAAAATCACTGTATGTAGTTTTTTTTATGCTCGTTGTGCTTTTTGCTTCACTTGTTTTTTTTCTTAAACAAGACAATGAAACTAGACTTATAAGTTTAAGCGATCAGGTGCTAAAGAACTTTAGAGCGGGGCTTGACTACGAAATGGTAAATTTACTCTCTTTTTCTATGGCACTTTCTGAAGATGGAGAATTAAAAAATGCATTGAGCATAGATGACGAGTACAAGGGATATAAAATCCTTTCCAGTATTTCTAACCGATTTAAAAAATATACACATTTAAAATCTTTGCGTTTGCAGGTGCTGACACCAGATTTTTTTATCTTTGCACGATCTTGGAATGAAGGTTTTGAGGGGATGCCAATCTGGTGGTTTAGAGATGACTTAGATATAGCGGGTCAAAATAATGAACCCAAAGTAGGCATGGAGACAGGAAGGCTTCTTACTTTTAAAACTACAGTACCCATACGCAGTGGAGACAAAGTTTTAGGCTACTTGGAGGTTATCAGGTTTATAGATGAGTTTTCTATCAAACTACGCAAAAGAGGCATGGAGCTTTTTGCCTTGATGGATGAAAAATACTTGGAACAAGCAGAACTTATGAGAGATTTTCCTTTGCTGCACGGATATATTGTTTCAAATCAAAACTTCAACCAGCAGTTTATGGACAAGGTTGAGATGCTAGACTGGGAAATATTATTGGCTAAAAACTATGTGTATGAAGATGAGATACTGTATGTGTATGAACCGATGTATAACGGTAAAAAAAAGCAGATAGGTGTATATCTTTTAGCAGTCTCCGCAGACACTTTGAAGAAATATGAAAAAGAAAATCAAAGTATCTCTTTTTTTACACAGTTTTCCAATAAAGACATAGAAAATGTAGTAGATGCTTGGGAAAATCCAGATGGGAGTTTTAGAAATAAGTTTGACAAGGACCTCATAGGACTCTTGCCCAAGCTTCAAACTGAAGACAAGTTAAACCTAGAAACAGAGGCTCATACTATGTTAAATAGCTACAGTAAAAATGAGCTTATAGATATAGTGTTGGACAATTCACATAAAGAAAAAAAGATAGGAGAGATAAGATGAAGATACTTATACTGGAAGATGAAGTAGTGTTGGCATTAAGTATGAGAGAGTTTTTGGAGGACTCTGGATATGAGGTAGCATGCTTCACAAACTCTGAAGAGGCGTATGACTCAATCTATGAATCAGTGTATGATTTGCTTCTTTTGGATGTTAAGGTACCAGGTGATAAAAATGGTTTTGAAATGCTTGAAGTCTTACGTAAGGACGGCAATAGGATACCTGCAATATTTATCACCTCTTTGACAGACATAGGTGACTTAAGTAGAGGCTATGAGTGTGGTGCTTGTGACTACATTCGTAAGCCTTTTGACTTAGCAGAGCTGAAGCTGCGTGTAGAGCAAGTCATAAAGCAACAATGTTTTGCATCTGATGATGGGAAAATAGAACTTCCCTTTGGTTATAGTTATGATGTGAAGAAAATGAAACTCACCTTAAATAACGATAGCATTGGTCTTGCAAAAACGGAAACAAAGATACTAGAGCTTCTCATCAAACAAAGAGGCTCAGTGGTAAGTTGCGAAATGTTTTGGGAAGAAGTATGGGGTGAGTGGGTAGACTCTGCTAACATACGCGTACAAGTGGGTAGCTTACGCAAGAAACTTAAAAAAGACTTCATAAAAAATGTACGTGGCGTAGGGTATAGCATTGATTTTTGATACGCAGGAGTTTGCCAAAAAGTATGCCTTGATTTATACAGGGCTACTAGCAGTACTTCTTATAGTACCATTGGTGGTCTATGTATTGCTCTTGTTGCAGATAGATGAGACAAAAGTAAAACTTTCACTTAAGACACAAGTGAAAACAGTGATAAGTTCTATGCAACGCTATGACAATAATGATAAAATATACCATTTTCCACGATACAAAGAGTATCAGTCTGCCCTTTATAACGACAAATATCAAGTACTTTTTACGACACTTGGGTTTAAGCCAGCATCGTTTACACAAGGTTTTCACAAGCAGGGAAATCAGTATTATTATATCTATACTCTTCCTTCGGCGTATTATTTTTCAGCCGATTACCTTTTGATTTCTACTGAACATACAGCCAATAACATCTATTTTTTAGCCACTATGGTTATGATTGCTATTGTGATTACATTGTTTCTTTTTTCGTTTCTTTTGCTTCGAAATTTTTCTAAACCTTTTGAAAAACTAAATACACAGCTGGATAACTTTATAAAAGATTCCATGCATGAGATCAACACACCTTTAAGTATTATAAATCTTAACGCAGATTTGTTTGCTAGTAAATATGGTGACAACAAATACCTCCAGCGAATGAAATCAGCATCTAAAACACTTTCAACTATTTATGATGATATGAACTATCTGGTAAAGCAAGGAAGAGTGGAGCACAAAGTGCAAAATATACTCATGGGAGAGTTTATTCAGAACCGTGTAGATTACTTTAAGGAGATAGCCAACTTAAAAGACATCCTGATGAAGACCAATATAACGATAGAACTTGAATATGCATTTTCCAAAACAAAATTACAACGTATTGTAGACAACACTCTTTCTAATGCGATAAAATACTCTTTAGCAGACAGCGTAGTTGAGGTATCACTCTACATAGAAAATGGAAAAGTTATTTTTACAGTGAAAGATTATGGGGTAGGGATTAAAAATATAGATAAAATATTTTCACGCTATTACAGAGAAAATGAAGTCAAAGGTGGATTTGGCATAGGGCTTAGCATAGTCAAGCAAATTATGAATGAAGAAAACATACTCCTTGATGTTACATCTGTTGTCAATGAAGGTACTACATTTCAATACACTTTTTCATAAATAGTAAAAACTTATAAAGGTTTATATAGATTTTTACACTTTTTTTACACTTCCTTGTTATGATACCTCTGAAACCAAATAAAAAGGAGTATGAATGCAAACAAAAATCAAATATCTTTCCCTTGCAACATTGTTTTTTTCAATATCATCAATGATGGTAGCTGCTGACTTGACAAAGGCCTATGATATGCCAGATGCAACAAAGATGATAAAGAAAGACTTGTTTCCTGGACCAACTGAATTCAAGATGCCCAAGTCCTGTAACCTTACTGATGCTAAAGCAATAGCTAGAGGTGATTTTATGTTTAACAATTTAAATGGTAAAAAAGCAAAAGGGAAATTTCCTGAAGGTTTGGCCAAATTTGTTGAAACAACAGGCAAAGATGGGAAAGTAAAGAAAAAGCCGAAACAGTACGGTAACTGTGTCGCTTGCCACAATATAGAGGGGGCTAAAGGTGCTGGAAATATCGGACCTAGTTTGCTGGGATATAAAGGTATGTTCCTTGACAGTAAGATAAGAGATGCACAGTTTGTATATCAAAAAATTGCAGACCCTAGAATAGATTATCCGAACACGCATATGACAGTAAATCTCACAACTAAACTTTTCAATGAACAAGAAATTTGTGACTATACGGCGTATGTTATGTCAGATAAAAGTAAAAAATAAAAAGGATGATAAAAATGGAAAGAAGAAAATTTATACAAAATATTTGTGCCGTATCTGCTGTTGTAGCAGTAGCAAACCCTTCGGCTCTTTTGGCGAAAGAGGCAGTCAAGGAAACAGGCAAAGAAACACCAAAAGGTGGAAATATATTAACCTACGATGCAGCCGTTGAAGCGATTACTGCAGGAAAAAAGATTTCTGAGAATAGTGACAAGATAAAGCTTATGGTGCCTGAAATAGCAGAAAATGGTGCAGTTGTGCCTGTAAAAGTAAATATTGAAAGCCCTATGACAGATACTGATTATGTCAAGGCTATCCATGTACTAAGTACGAAAAATGGCAATGCAAGATGTGCAGATGTAATGCTTACACCTATGAATGCTAAAGGATATTTTGCAACACGTATAAAACTTGCAGGCACACAAGATGTTGTTGCACTAGTAGAGTTTAGTGATGGTTCATTTCATAGAGTAGCTAAACCTGTAAAAGTGACCATAGGCGGATGTGGTTGATTGCATTTTTTAAATGAGACCGTGTAAATGATAAAAAATACTTAAAGGATATAAAATGGCAGAAGCTAGAAAATCAATGATAAAATTTAAACCTAAAAAGTTTAATGTGGGAGATATTATTAAGGTTGACTTTATTGTTATCCACCCGATGGAGACAGGCATAAGGAAAGACAAAAAAACAGGCAAGATTAAGCCTGCAAAATTTATAGATAGTATTACGTTTTCCTTAGATGGTAAAGCATTTACAACGATGAAAGTATGGGAGACAGTTTCTACCAATCCTTACTTTTCGGTGAACATGAAAGTACCAGGAAAGGGAAAAATTACTGTGGACTATACAGACAATACTGGAGAAAAAAACTCTAAGAGTAAGAAACTTAAACCAAAAGGATAAGTGATGAAAAAAATATTATTATCGCTAGCTTTTTTAAGCACAATGGCAATGCTTCAGTTGAACGCTGGGGAGCAGTTTGCCATGAGTGATGCAGACAGAGCTATGTATACAGAAATGTTAGAAAATAACCCTGCAGAGATTTATGTAGAAGAAGGCGGAGAGATACTTGAAGAAGCATTAGGTGGAGAAGAAGCTTTGGCTAAATTCCTTGAAGTTTCTGATAAAGATTTACCTAAGTATATAGCAGGTTTTCCGAGATACATTAAGAAATTAGGTAATGTTGTAGGTATAGACCAAGTGATACAGGCACTACAGGTATCTCAAGGTAAAGAAAAAACAAAACTTAAGTCTGGGAAAATGTTTTCCATGCTTGCTTATGTGAAATCATTGGCAAATGATGAATTTATAAACATTGATGTTGAAGCAGATGAACATATAAAGGCTTCTTACGCACTAGGCAAAGTAACCTATATGACAGCACGTGGAGGAAGAGGACTTTCCTGCAACTCTTGTCACTCTGCAGACATTGTAGGGCTAGTACTTAGGACGCAACCTTTGCCTGACTTAGGTGAGGTGGCAGTAGCAGGCACTTGGCCAGCATATCGTATGACGAAGTCTAGCCTTAGAACACCACAAAGAAGATTTCAAGGCTGTATGAAGAATGCATTACTTAAAGTCATTCCTATTGGGTCCAAAGAGATGATTGCACTTGAAGTATATGTTGCAACGCTTGCAAAAGCCAAAAATAAAAAAATCGCCATTCCTGGCTTAAAGAGATAAGGAGTAACCCCATGGAAATAGACAGACGAGACTTCCTCCAAATAGCTGCTTCTTTAGGCTTACTTGGGGCTGCTGGAAGTACAAATCTTTTTGCAGGTTCTGATGCAAAAGAAAAAATTGCCAAATTAACATTTTCTGATGTGCTAGCGTTTGAACCTAAGGGCAAGGCTACCATCTTGCACATTTGTGATATGCATGCACATATCAAACCGCTTTACTGGAGAGAGCCATCTACGCTGATTTCTGCTAAGAACTTGGTAGGAACGCCAGGGTTTATTTGTGGTGAGGCATTTAAAAAGCACTATAACATTCAATCTGGCACCTTAGATGCTTATTTTGGTGCATATAATAATTTTTCAGAACTTGCTAAAAAGTTTGGAAAAATGGGCGGTATTGCATATATGAAGCCTATCATTGACCATGTTAAGAAGGAAAGAGGAGCCCAAAATGTGCTTCTTTTGGATTCTGGAGATACATGGCAAGGCACAGCAGTAGCTCTTAAAACAAAAGGAGAAGCCATCGTAGATGCCCAAAATTATTTGGGTGTAGATGTGATGGTAGGTCACTGGGAGTTTACGTATGGTAAAGAACGCGTGCATGAACTTATAGCTAAGCTAAACGGAAAGTTTATTTCTCAAAATGTCATAGACAATGACCCATTCTCCGATGAATTTGAAGAGCTTATATTTCCCCCATATACGATAAAAGAGATAGGTGGAGCTAAGATTGGTATCATAGGGCAGTCATTTCCGTTTACTTCTACAGCAAACCCTAAAAGATTTACAGAAGGTTGGAGTTTTGGTTTGCGTCATGAGTCTTTACAAGAATATGTAAATATGCTTCGTAAAGAGAAAAAAGTAGATTGTATCGTAGTGCTTAGTCATGATGGTTTCTCGGTTGACCAAGAGCTGGCAAAGAAGGTCACAGGTGTAGACTTTATACTAAGTGGACATACGCATGACCCTAGTCCAGACCCTATCATCGTAAATGACACTGTGATACTTATCTCTGGAAGTCATGGTAAGTATGTTGGCAGACTAGATATTGACATAAAAGACAAAAAAGTGGCTGGATATAACTTTAAGCTTATCCCTGTGGCTTCCAACCTTATACCTGCGGACAAAGCAGGCGTGGATTTGGTAGAAAAATGGTACAAGCCTTACAACAAAGAGTTAAATGAAGTGCTAGGCACAACAAAGGGGTTACTCTATAAAAGAGACACCTTTTATTCCACCTTTGATTCACTCATCGGTATGGCTATAGAAGAGGAAATGAAAAGTGATATTAACTTCAATCCAGGGTACAGATGGGGTACAACAGTGCTTCCAGGTGGCGACATCTTAAAAGACAATGTTTATGAGATGACAGCCATTACCTATCCAGAGGTATATACATTTGAACTCAAAGGTGAAATCATCTTTAAGCTCATGGAAGACATCGCAGACAATGTTTTTAATGCCAACCCACTTTTGCAACAAGGTGGAGATATGAGTAGGGTTACGGGTGCTAGCTATAGTATCAAAATTGCTGCTGCTTCAGGCAAGAGAATATCTGATTTTATGATAGGAGGTAAACCGATTGATATGAAGAAAACATATAGGGTTTCATCATGGGGTGGCAACTTGCAAAATGTAGGTGAAAACATAGATGAAAAGATTATTCGTCCAGTTTATGAGGTGGTAAGTGATTATATTCGTAAGAAAAAAGTCATTGACATCTCTATGGAGTCAAATGTAAAAATATTGGATATGGATTGTGGATGCCCACTTAAGGGTGCTATTTGCTAAGTATAACCGTGCC
>CAZNEJ010000014.1:0-19608 GCA_964571975.1 uncultured Sulfurovum sp.
GTTGTAATAGATGTGTCTTTGGTCGCATGGATATTTAAACATAACAGTACATTGAATGGTTTGGAATTCATGATACCCCTTGCCATTGTCCTGTTGATTACTATATCATTAATTTATGCCAACAAGACGATATTGAAAAAGATAGACCAACTTGAGGAGATGTAATTATGGAATTTTTACCAGTAATAGTAGCCTTAATAGCTTTTGGTGGTATACTTTATGCAGTATATGAGACAGTGACACACAATCAAATATAAATAAAAGTTCAGTCACTTCTTAGCAATAAAAAGGTCTGCAAGGTATATCTATTATTTCATCTAAATCTTATTTTTTCTTTACAGAGAACTGTAATTTTATATTTGAATTATATAAGAAAAATCCTACTTTTTCGATACTCATATTATAGCTAAAAATACGTGATATAGCGGTTTGGTTTGTTATAAATTTGGGCTATCAAAAGATTGTCATTCATTCGTTCTTTATCGGCGTGTTGAGACAAAAAGTACTTTGCTTCTTTCACACTTTTGGCAATCCAAGCTATATCCATCATAAAATAATTATACACTATTTTTTGTAATTTTGATAACTTAACCCATTTTATGGTAAACTATTATCTTTAAATTTTACATTACCTATGTGGTGTATAAGGATAGTCCAATGAGACACTTTTTAACACTTAAAGATTTTAGCAAAGAAGAAATCTTAGAGATGATAGCACTAGCACAGAAGATAAAAATACAGACCAAAGAGCGTAAGTTTGTACCTTACCTAGGGAAGCAGACGCTTGGAATGATATTTGAAAAGTCATCTACGCGTACGCGTGTGAGCTTTGAGACAGGTATCTATCAGCTTGGTGGTATTGGGCTATTTTTGTCATCTAATGACATACAGCTAGGACGTGGTGAGCCTATGAAAGATACCGCACGTGTCATCTCTCGTATGGTAGATATGGTGATGATACGTACTTTTGAACACTCTAAGCTTGAAGAGTTTGCTAAGTATTCTAAAGTACCAGTCATCAACGGATTAACAGACAGCTATCACCCTGTACAACTCATGACAGACTACCTTACCATGATAGAGTTTGGAAAAGACAAAAATCCAGTGGTAGCTTACGTGGGTGATGGCAACAATATGACACATTCATGGCTCATGCTGGCGGCCAAACTTGGTTTTGAACTTAGAGTTGCCACACCTCAAGGCTATGAATGTAGCATAGACATCATACTTGAAGCTATGGATATAGCTAAAGAATCTGGTGCTAAAATCACCTTTGGTAATGACCCTGTGGAGGCTGTAAAAGGCTGTGACGTGGTTACAACCGATACTTGGGTTTCTATGGGACAAGAAGAAGAAAAAGAAGAACGCATGAAAGCTTTTGAAGGCTATATAGTAGATGAAACACTTATGGCTCAAGCTAAAGAAGATGCTATCTTCTTGCACTGCCTACCAGCGTACAGAGGCTATGAAGTAAGTGAAGAAACCTTTGAGAAACATGCAGAGGTTATCTTTAGCGAAGCAGAAAACAGACTGCATGCACAAAAAGGCATCATGGTATGGTTGGACAATCAAAGAAAAAATTAAAAGACATACAAAAATAACTAAGAGGATAAGATAATGACAACAACACAAAATGAATTAATCCAAGAATTTGCAAACATTGTAGGTGATAAAAAAGTACTCACAAATGAAAATAAAACATCTTATTACAGAAGTGGATTTCGTTCAGGCACGGGAACAGCTTTAGCCGTTGTTTTTCCTAGCACCCTAGTAGAACAATGGAAGCTCATAGAAGCTTGTGTAAAAGCCAATTGTATCATCATCATGCAAGCAGCTAAGACTGGACTCACCGAAGGTTCAGCTCCTAGTGGTTCTGACTATGACAGAGATGTAGTTGTCATCTCTACCCTAGCTATCAATCAAATCCACCTCATCAATGAGGGCAAACAGGCTATTAGCTTGTCTGGAGCAAGCCTGCATAATCTTGAAGAAGAACTGACAAAAATAGGACGTGGACCGCATTCGGTCATAGGCTCTTCTCAACTAGGTGCTACTGTTATAGGTGGCATCGCCAATAACTCTGGGGGAGCATTGGTAAAACGTGGTCCTGCTTATACCCAGTTTGCTATCTATGCACAAGTAGATGACAAAGGCGAATTACATCTTGTCAATAACCTTGGCATTGATGGGCTTGGTGACACAGCTGAAGAGATATTGACCAACCTACAAGAAGGCAATTTTGACCCTGCAAACATACATTATGATACAGGTGTAGCATCAGACACAGAATATGAAGAACGTGTTCGTGATGTGACATCAGACATCCCTGCTCGTTACAACGCAGATGAACGCCGTTTATTTGAAAGCAGTGGTTGTGCTGGGAAGTTGGGTGTTTTTGCAGTGAGAACTGACACCTTTGCTTTGCCACAAAAAGAACAAGTTTTCTACCTTGGTACGAACAACCCTGCTAAACTGGCTGACCTAAGAGAAGACATACTAAGCAACTTCAAAAACCTTCCAGATATGGGAGAATACATGCACCGTACGATTTTTAACATCACAGAAGAGTATGGTAAAGATACCTTTGTGGCTATCAGATACTTAGGTACAAAAAGAATGCCTCTTTTGTATGAAATCAAATCAAAGGCTGAAAATCTTTTAAAAGGCATAGCATTCTTGCCAGCAGACATTCCCAATAAATTTATGCAGTATGCTAGTAAACTATTCCCAAACCAAATCCCAGAACGTTTACTTGAAATGCGTGACAAATATGAACATCATCTTATCTTGTGCATGAGTGATGATGGCATCGAAGAAGCCAAAGCCTACCTAGAAGAAAATTGGTCTGAAGACAAAGAAGATTTTGATGAAAATGCTGATGGTGGGTTTATTACATGCACAAAAGAAGAAGGTGAAAAAGCCTTACTGCACCGTTTTGCTGCGGGTGGAGCAGCTGGGCGTTATGCTGTTATGAATAGTAAAAAGGTTGAAGGTATTTTGCCACTCGACATTGCATTACGCCGTAATGACAAAGACTGGGTTGAAGAACTACCACAAGAAATAAGAGACAACCTTGAGATAAAAATGCACTACGGACACTTTATGTGTAATGTCTTCCACCAAAACTACCTCTTCAAAAAAGGTACTGATAATGCTAAGATGAAAGAGATTATGCTTGAATTTTTAGACAAAAAAGGTGCTAAGTACCCTGCTGAACACAATGTGGGTCACTTGTATAAAGCAGAAGATACTTTACAAAAGTTTTATACTAAACTAGACCCCACCAATACCTTTAACCCAGGTGTGGGGAAAATGAGCAAGTATAAACAAAGCTGTAATTGTTGTTAAGAAAAGCAATGATTAAAATTTCTTTTGGGGTATAAGCATGAAGATATTTTTAGCATCCTTGTATTTGTAGCTTAGTTCATACCCAAGCTTTTCCAAAATACTATGCACTATATAGAGTCCTAAACCAAAGCCAGAACTTCTTTTTTCTGCTTGAGAAAAAGGTTCGATATAGTACGAAAGTGGGTGCTCGAGAGCTTCGCCTTTGGAAAGAACTTCTATCTTGCCATTTTTTGTTTGTAATACCACACATTTATCGCTAGCATATTTTAAGCCATTGTCAATCAAGTTTTTAATCACCAATGCCATAAGTTTTTTATCTGTAGTTAGTGCCATATCTTGTATATTTATCTCTACACCAGTACTTTGCGTCATCAAAAGTTCTTGACTCTGTGCAATAATTTCAGAGAGCATAATATACTCAAAGTTTGGTTCAAAGCTTTGAGTAGTGACACGTTCAAGCTCTGCTAATTCTGAGATAAGCTCATTCATACGTTCAAATGCACGTATGAGTACTTTCTTTATACTCTCGTCTTCTAACATTTCTACTACAATGCGACCTTTGGTAATAGGGGTTTTAAGCTCATGCATCAAGTTACGCATAAAGAGGTTTTTTGAGCTTGACAATCCATTAATATGCATAATTGCATCATCAAAACTTTTTGCAATTTTTCCTATTTCATCATCATAAACATAAGTGATACGCGTGTCCAAGTCACCATTGGCAAACTTTTGAATTTGCCTATGTAATTTTTTAAGTGGTGAAAGTTTTTTAAGCACCGCTAGATAAAGCAGCAACAAAAGAGAGATTAAAAATATGCCTATAGCAACAGCGTATTCAAAGTAATAGTTTCCCTTATTATTATCTTTGAGCATAAGGTTGTAACCCATGCGTTGCACATAAATATACCGTTCATTTTCTATATCGAAAACACGAACCTGTCCTAGAGAAGAACCACCTGAAAAAAGCGTTTTTCCATTGTTCTGTATTTCTCCTTTTATAAATATGGTTTGGCTTGGGGACATGGGGGTTACCTCTAATTCTTGATAAAGGGATAGAAGTGCTTCTTCTTTTGGATTTTGTTGCAACTTAGAGAGAAATGTAATGGAGACAAGCTGATAACGTTTAAATTCTTCTATCTTTTGTCTATCCCTATCCCAAGAAAGAAAAATCAAAAATGTGCTGATAAGAATGATAATCGCTAAAGAAAAAAGCGTATGAATAAACGTGCCTACAGATAAGTTTTTCATACTTTGTCTGTCAAAAGATACCCTACACCACGAATAGGTTTTATGTAAATATTATCTGCGTCAATTTTAGCTATTTTCTGTCGTATACGTGAAATGATAACATCTATATTTTTAATAGAAGAGTCATCATCAATATGCGTAGATTCGTAAAGAAGTTGTTCACGCGAAACAGAACCATTTTTATTTTGGATAAGCATATTGAGTATGTCATATTCTGCGGCCGTCAGTTCTAATGATTTTTCTTTAAAAAGTATTGCTCTGGCTTTAGAATCTATGATAAAAAGTTCTTCTTTTTTTTCTATTTTTTCTACATATGTCGTACGTCTTAAAATCGTCTTAATCCGTGTAACCAACTCTCTAGGGTCATAAGGTTTTGGCATATAATCATCAGCTCCACGCTCCATACCTATAACTTTATCTGTAATATCATCACGTGCAGAAGAGATAATGATAGGTATATTACTCTCTTTTCGTATCTTAGTTATAACCTCCAGTCCATCCATACCAGGTAAAGTCAAATCTAAGATAATCAAATCAAACTTATACTGTGTCAATAAAGAAAGTCCGATATATGGGTCTTCTGCACCTATGACTTCCATATCATGCTTGGTAAGATAGTTTGTCAATATGAGTGCCAATTCTGGGTCATCTTCTATAATAAGTATTTTAATTATCTTGCATCCTTTATGTCTTTATTTTTCATTATAATCTAAATATAGTTTGGTAATGGCAATCAAGAATGAGGTAATAGCTGGCCCCAAAATCATCCCCCAAAAACCATGCGTACTCATGCCTGCTAATATAGAAAAGAATATCACAATAGAGTTAATCTGTATAGTACTCTTAAGAAAATCTTTTTTAATCACTTCTATAATCATAGGTTTTACAAAAGTATCTGCAATGATAGAAATAACCAAGACTGAATACGTTGCTATCATCACAGCCGTTTGTGAATCTATCTGTGTCCAAGCATATAGGGATACAGGTGCCCATACCAGTATTCCTCCGATAATAGGCACCAAAGAAGCAAAACCATAAATAACCCCAAAAAGTAATCCATTAAAGCCAAAATAACTCATGACCATACCAAATAGTATGCCTTCAAATATGGCCGTAACAATAATAGAATAAAAAACAACTTCCATCGTAACTGAAATTTCTTGCATCATCTTACTGCCTTTAGAAGCAGAAACGGGAAGTAGGTTTAAAATCATTTCAAAAAAATGATTGCCATAGTAATTAATGAAAAAGTAAAATACCACCACAAAAAACATATTTTTCATAAAGCCCAATCCAGCACCACCTGCAAAAGTAAGATATGAAGTAGACTCTTTGATGTAACTTGTTACTTGTTCATCGCTCAAGTACTGGCTTGATATATTTTGTAAAAAAGGTACTGTTTCCACGTAGGTTTTTATGGTATTTATCGTTTCCTTGATACCTGCATTATCAATCTGGGAGATATACCCTACCCCTGCTGTCGCCAAATATACAATAGGTGCAAACAAAAGCACAGAAAGTAATAAAGTAGAAATAGCCGAAGATATCTTTTCAGAATGCGTCAATATTACAAGTTTTTTAGTCAAGTTGAATGTCGCCATACTAAGCAAGATAGCCACAGTCAAAGACAGCATAAAAGGCTGATAAACACTATAAGCACCAACAATTGCCAAGATAAAAAGTGCTGTAATCATCAAGTTTGATTTAGTCATCAAGTAGCCCTTCATTTGCAATAGAAAGCTTAAAATGTTCATACGATTTTTGTGTAGCTATACGTCCACGTGCAGTGCGTTCTATGTACCCATGGGCTATGAGGTAGGGCTCCAAAACATCTTCTATGGTTCCCTCGTCTTCACTTAGGGCTGCACCTATAGTGCTTAGTCCCATGGGTTTGTTTTTAGCAGACACCAAAAGTTCTAAGAGTTTGATGTCTTGCTCATCAAAGCCTAAGTTATTGACACCTAGCTGGTCTAATGCGTATTTCGCTCGTTCTAAACTTATCTCTTTTTCGTCCAATACTTCAGCAAAATCTCGTACACGCTTTAGTAAACGAAGGGCAATACGTGGTGTACCACGACTTCTTTTTGCCATCTCTTCTGCTGCTTCTTTGATGGCCACTTTTTCTAACTTATGTGAAGCCTGTGTCACAATCTTGGCTAACTCTTCAGGCGTATAAAATTGCATTCTAAAATGCATACCAAAACGCTCACGCAAAGGGTTTGAAAGCATGCCTGCTCTAGTAGTTGCTCCAATAAGCGTAAAACGTGGCAGATCTATCTTCACTGTTTGTGCTGCAGGTCCTGAACCTATGATGATGTCTAGTCTAAAATCTTCCATAGCAGGGTAGAGTATCTCTTCAATCGCAGGAGACATTCGGTGGATTTCATCTATGAACAAGATGTCTCCCTCTTCTATATTGGTTAAAAGGGCGGCTAAATCTCCTGCTTTTTCTATCATGGGGGCTGCTGTGGTTTTGATGTTTGCAGACATTTCTGTGGCGATGATGTTAGCTATGGTTGTCTTCCCAAGCCCAGGAGGACCAAAAAATAAGATATGGTCAAGTGCCTCCGAACGTTTTTTACTAGCTTCTATGAAAACTTTAAGATTCCTTTTCATCTTCTCTTGTCCGATATACTCATCCCAAGACGAAGGACGCAAGGTTACTTCATACGAAACCTCTTCATCAAAACGCTCTATCTCAACCATTCGCTCCATTAGTAGGTGTAATCCTCAGAGGGAAATTCTCTGGATTTAACTTCATTTCTGTACTGCTGTAAACCTTCTCTTATCATCTTGGCACCTGCTCCGTATTTTTTAACAAATTTAGGAGTAAAAGCTTCAAAAAAGTCAAACATATCTGACCATACAAGCACTTGTCCATCTGTGACATTTCCTGCACCTATACCTATGGTTGGTATAGAAACTGCTTCGGTGATAGCCTTGGCTGCCTCTTCTTTTACCCCCTCAACTACGAGTGCAAAAATACCTGCTTTTTCTAAAGCTTTTGCGTCTTCTACAAGTGAGTCGATGTCTGCTTGGTCTTTACCGCGTATCTTATAGCCACCATCTGAACGTAAAAACTGTGGCATCAAACCTATATGCCCTAGCACTGCTATAGAGTTTTGTGTCAAAGCCTCCACGATGTGAGCTCTTTCTTTACCACCTTCTATCTTGATGGCCTGTGCATTGGTTTCTTGATAAGCTCTTGTGGCATTATGTATGGCATCATCTACTGTAGAGTATGATCCAAAAGGCATATCTAGCACGATGAGTGGAAGCTTTGCACCATTACACACAGCTTGAGTATGATAAATCATCTGGTCCATCGTGGCAGATAATGTATCTTCTTTACCTAAAAAACTCATGTTTAGGCTATCTCCTACAAGTATCATCTCTACTTCGCCATCAAAAAGACCTGCAAAGAGTGCATCATAGGCTGTTATCATGGTGATAGGCTCTTTGCCTTTCATCTTAGATATAGTGGTTAAAGTAACTTTTTTTTCGATTTTTGGGGTATGAATACTCATCATTTTCCTAAGGTAACTCTATTTTTTACTCACTAGACCGCAATATGAGAAAAAGCCCATATTACTCGCACTTAAGTTTTCTTCATCAAAAAACTCACGCGACTAGTCGCTTTGCATTCTTTTGAAGAAAATTTATAGCAAAATCTATATTTTTACTCATTTTATCATATAATGTTAAAATTAAATCTATACTTAAATACAAAGAGTCCTATTTGAAGAAGTTAGTCGCTTATATTACCACAGGTTTCCCCTCATTAGAATTTACAGTAGACGCCGCACTTGCATTAAAAGAAGCAGGGGTAGATACCTTAGAACTTGGCATGCCCTTCTCGGACCCTGTTGCAGATGGTCCGGTCATAGAAAAAGCAAATCTAAAGGCCTTGCAAAATGGCTTTAAACTAGAACATCTCTTTGAAGCTTCAGCTAAGATAGCCCCTCACATAGACACCCTATGGATGGGATATTTTAACCCTTTTTACCATAAGGGCATGGATAACTTCATAGCAAAAGCCAAAGAAACAGGGGTCAATGGTTTCATCATCCCAGACCTACCCCTAGAAGAAGCTGCACCGTACAAGCCGAGCATAGAAGCAGCAGGACTTAGCCTCATAGATTTCATAGCACCCACCGATAGCGAAGAACGTATCAAAAATATAGTTACAGACGCTAAAAAGTTCATCTATCTTGTAGCCTATGCAGGCATCACAGGGGCTGGAAAAAGTGAAGACTTACAGCCTATCATCACAAACATCAAAAAATACTCTTCTACCCCTGTGTATGTAGGTTTTGGTGTTGATACAAACACAGCTAAAGAAAAAGTAAGAGGGGTAGACGGTGTCATTGTAGGCTCTGCGTTTGTGAAAGTATTGTTAGATGACAGCTTAAATGGTACTCAAAAAATTAAGAAAATTTCTGGGATTGCTAGAGAGATAAAAGACAAAATCAATCAATAAACAGTCACGCAATTGCTTCCTTTGCTTTGTGAAGCTTCTATAGCCAACACAGCTTGACCATATGCTACATCAAAATTACCAGAACTTATTCTAGAACTTGCGACTGTCCCTCCAATGCTAGTTTCAATATTGTAAATATTTTCTGCCATAATTTTAGATATAGATTTTAATTTATCTTCAGCAACCTTCTGTGTAATATTATAGAAAATAATTCCAATTTTATGGGCACCTAAGTATGCAACCAAGTCACTCTTTCTTGAAGTATCGTTAATGGCATTTGTCATTAATTCCACTATTTCATCGCCTATACTATGCCCGTACTTATCATTTATACTATCCATATTGTCAATATTGACAATTGCTAGAAGTATTGACACCTGATTACGTTTTGCTAATTGCAATAAAATATTAGCCGTATTCTCAAAGTAACTTCTTGAATATACTCTTTTTTCATCGTTTTGAAATATTATATTATTTTTCATATGATTAACTCTTTCCCTAAAGTTGGTATATTATATTATAGCTTTATCCTAAATTTATATCAATATTAGAGTATAATCCTTCTACTTAACTAAGGAATACTATTTATGGAACACTTCATTTGGAACATCGACCCCACGCTTTTGCATCTGGGGCCTTTACAACTTCGCTGGTACGGACTTCTTTTTGTAGGTTCTTTCTTTTTAGGTGCTATGATACTAAACTGGATATATAAACGTGAAGGCAAAGATCCTACGGTAGTTGAAGACTTACTCATCTACCTTATGATTGGTGCAGTCGTAGGTTCTCGCTTGGTACATACACTTTTTTACGAACCAGAGTTTTATCTCTCCAATCCCTTGGAAATACTTTATGTTTGGAAGGGTGGGCTTGCTTCTCATGGTGGGCTTTTGGGTGTTTTTATAGCCTTATATATATTTGCTAAAAGGCATAAAGAGTCTTACATGTGGATAATCTCTCGCGTGGCTATACCTGGGGCACTCACTGCTGCATTTGTGCGTTTTGGTAACTTCTTTAACTCTGAGATATTAGGGCTTCCTTCAGATGCTCCTTGGGCTATAATCTTTCAGCGTGCAGACCTCATACCTCGTCACCCCGTACAGCTCTATGAGGCTTTTTCTTATCTTGCAATCTTACTAATACTTTGGACTCTTTATCGTAAGATAAGCCCTGCTTTTGCTACCAAGATACTCCCTGGAGTCTTTTTGGTTCTACTTTTTAGCGTACGTTTTTTACTAGAATATACCAAAACGCGTCAAGCATCATATGTAACAGACTTGCCTTTTAGCACAGGACAAATGTTAAGCATACCTTATATTTTACTAGGTATACTATGGATTATTTGGGCATTAAAAACTAAGGGCGATACAAAAAATTATAAACCATAAAAAGGTCAAAAATGACTATACCACTCATACAAAAATACTCCCTAGGCATAGACATAGGCTCTACTACAGTGAAGTATGTAGTCTGTGACGAACACTTCCAGATTGTCGCTAAAGCCTACACTGCACATGACACAAAACAAGCCCCAAAACTTCTAGAACTTTTAGAAGTTCTCTCGCAAACACATACTGACATCTACAACAAGATAGACAAAACCTACATCACAGGTTCTGGTGCTACACGCATCGCTCCTACTATAAATGCCCGTTTTGTCCAAGAGGTAAATGCGGTTGTTCTTGCAGTAGAACATAACCACCCAGATGTACGTGCAGTCATAGAACTAGGTGGACAAGATGCAAAAATCATCCACTTTAAGATGAGTGAGGATGGCAAGAGGTCTGTACTTACTTCCATGAATGACAAATGTGCTTCAGGTACAGGGGCTACCATAGAGAAGTGCAGCATGAAAGTAGGCATGGAAGCCGAAGATGTGCAAAAACTAAAATTTCAAACAGACAAGCTACATCATGTCGCAGCCAAGTGTGGGGTATTTGCCGAGACTGACATCGTGAATCTTGTCAAAACTTCTGTACCCTCTGATGAGATTATGAACTCCCTTGCAGATGCCATAGTCATGCAAAACCTTACTGTATTAACACGCGGTAACACACTTATGCCTAATGTACTTTTATTAGGAGGTCCTAACACTTACTTGCCATTTTTGCAAGAGTGCTGGCGTATGCGTATCGCGGAGATATGGGATGAACGTGGTGTAGAGTATGACAAGTCCAACATAAATGAACTCATCAATGTACCTGACAATGCCCAATACTATGCAGCACTTGGTGCAGTTATCTTTGGTGAGGGCGAGGCTAACAACGACAAGCCTTTCACAGGACTCATACAACTAAAAACACTCGTAGACACAGGGGGAACAACAAACAATGACAACAATGACACCCCCTTAGTTTCTAGTCCAGAAGAGCTCAAAGCTTTTAAAGATGACTATGCCATCAAGCCTTTTATAGCCCCTGTACTTACAGAAAAAACAACTTGTTTTTTAGGCATAGATGGCGGCTCCACCTCATCTAAAGCTGTACTCTGCGATGAAGACGGAAATATGTTACGTAAAGTGTATCAGCTCTCAAAAGGTAACCCTATAGAAGACACACTAGAGTTACTCCAAGAGATACAAGAAAACGACCCACATGGCTACTATGATGTCAAAGGCTTAGGGGTTACAGGATATGCAGCAGAGGTACTTGGTGGTGCTTTACATGCAGATGCAAACATCATCGAGACCATAGCTCACATGAAGTCAGCACAACATGAGTTTGGAGAAAGTATAAACGTCATCTGTGACATCGGTGGACAAGACATCAAAGTACTTTTCATGGAAAATGGAATGATGAAAAACTTTCGCCTGTCCAACCAATGTTCAGCAGGCAATGGTACCTTGCTTCAAAGCATGGCAAAGCAGTTTGGTGTAGCTGTTGAAGATTTTGCAGATATCGCTTTTTCTGCCAAACAAGCCCCTATGTTTAACTATGGTTGTGCTGTATTTTTAGATACAGACAGAGTAAACTTTCAAAAAGAAGGCTACAGTAAAGAAGAACTCTTTGCAGGCATCTCAAAAGTATTGCCTAAGAATGTATGGCAGTATGTAGTGCAAGCTCCAAACTTGGCAGCCTTTGGAGACCATTTTGTTTTACAAGGTGGCACGCAGTACAATCAAGCAGCACTTAAAGCTCAAGTAGACTACATAAAAGACAAAGTCCCTCACGCAAGGGTAGATGTACATCCTCACCCAGGAGAAGCAGGTGCATACGGTGCAGCGATAGAGGCAAAAAATGTGGTTGCTTCTCGTGGATATGCCACATTCTCTGGCATGGCAGAAGCTTTACAGATGACCTACACTTCCAGAACAGACGAAGATACACGCTGTACTTTTTGTAGCATTAACTGCTCGCGTACTTTCATAGACACTAAAACACCAAGTTCTGAAGTAGTACGTTACATCGCAGGTTTTTCCTGTGAAGAAGGTACGGTAGAGTCACATGAAGCACTCAAAATCCTTAAAGACTCCAGAAAAGACTTACAAGCAAACATCCCAAATCTTGTCAAAAAAGAGTCATTGGAACTTTTTGCTTCTAGCTACACACTAGAAAAAATGCCCAGCAAAGAAACGCAAATCACTCAACAGAGAGTCAAAGTCACCTTAGGTGGCTGGGGACCAACATTACGCAAAGAAGTAAGTAGAAATTTTCAGCCTTCAGACAAGCATGACAAAGCCTATAGACGTAACTTAAAAATAGCCATTCCAAAAGTGCTCAATATCTACTCACTTGCACCTTTTTTGCGTGCCTACCTTGAAGCAGTTGAGATTAGTGAAAAAAATATCATCTTCTCTGATTTTTCCAATGAAGATATGTACCTAGAGGGTGCAAAGTACGGTTCTGTAGACTCTTGCTATCCTGCTAAAGTGGCACAGTCTCATGTCTATGCACTACTCTATGAAAAAAAGTTTGCTCGTAAGAAATTTGAATTTATATGGTTTCCTGCTGTCACTGAACTTCCAGGTTACGTAAAACACACGATGGGGCAAACCTCTTGTCCTATCATCTCTGGTACACCAAAAGTAGTCTACTCAGCATTTACCAAAGAAAAAAATCTTTTTGAAGAAAAAAACATAGACTATGTAGAAGAAGCACTTAATTTTGACAACAAAGACTTACTTAAGAAGCAACTATTTTCTACATGGGGGAAAAGATTGCGCATCACAGAAGATGAAAACAACTGGGCAGTAGGGCAAGCATGGAAAGCACTAGACAAAAATGATGCGGACATCATGCGTGAAGGTCGACAGATACTAGATAATGCAGTCGTTGACAATGAAGTAGTTATATTGCTCCTAGGTCGTCCTTATCACTCAGATCCTGGCATGAACCATGAAGTATTGGATGAATTTCAATCTCTTGGATTTAAGACCATATCCATGCGTGCCATTCCTAAAGATGAGGCATATTTATCACAGTATTTTGGAGATGACATACACCAAGAGCGTGTATCATCGGCCTATGACATCCGTGATGTTTGGGCAGAGAACTACTCTACTAACTCTGCACAAAAAGTTTGGGCAGCCAAGTTTGCAGCACGTCACCCCAATGTTGCAGTATTGGATCTTAGTTCTTTTAAGTGTGGGCATGATGCTCCTACTTATTCTATCATCGATAAAATCCTAGGTGCATCACGAACCCCACACCTAACCTTGCATGACATAGATGCCAACAAGCCTGGAGGGTCGATAAAAATACGTGTCAAAACTTTCGCGTATACTCTTGAACAATATAAAGATCTCTTAGCACCCCAACTTCACTTGGACACAAATAGTAGTAGCCAAGTGTTTGTTGCAGACAAACGCAGTATTTTGAAAGAAGGAGCTTTAGTATGAGCGCAACATGTAGTACAGTAAAAATGACAGACAAAAACGGTGACTTAAACTTTTTAGGTCAAACAGCCACACAATGGCGTGATGTACCTCAATCACCCATAGAGTATGCACCCAAAAAAGAAACCATTGTACTTGTGGGTGGGCTCACTATACTTCAAGATAGACTCATAGAAACGGCTCTCAATTCCATAGGTGAAAACTTTATAGCACTACCAAACCCTGACTTTGAATCTTTTCAAAAAGGAAAAGCTTTTGGAAATCGTGGGCAATGTAATCCTACTTACTTTACTGTAGGAAACTTGGTAAAATATCTACAAAATCTAAGAGATAAAAAAGGTATATCTGCTGAAGATATAGTCAAGAATTATGTCTATATGACTGCAGGAGGATGTGGACCTTGTAGGTTTGGTATGTATATCACTGAATACAAAAAAGCCTTGCGTGATGCAGGCTTTGATGGCTTTCGTATCACCTCTTTTGAGCATGACAAAGGCATCTTCCAAAGTGACGATGAAGTAGAGCAGCTTTTAAATCTCTCTCCTAAGTTTTTTATCACGCTTGTAAAAGCCATTATCATCGGTGATGTGATGAATTTACTTGGATACAAAATGCGTCCCTATGAGGTAGAAAAAGGAAGTGTTGATACTGCTATGGAAAAATGCCGCTTACTGGTGTCCAATGCTTTTGAAGAAAAAACAAACCTCACAAAAGCCCTATGGAAATGCAGAAAAATGCTAGAGAGTGTTGAGCTAGACCGTTTACAACCTAAAGCAAAAGTCTTAGTGATGGGTGAATTTTGGGCGGCAATGACAGAAGGTGATGGCAACTACAACCTCCATAGATTTTTAGAGTCTGAAGGTGCAGAGTGCATCCCTCAACCTGTGATGAATAGACTCATGCTTAGCATTTGGGAAGCAGAACGAAAACTACACAAAAAAGAAGAACTAGCAGTAGAAACTGACAAAAAAGTGGACTTCTCAAATGTCAAAAGCCGCCTTATGATAAAGCTAGCCAAAATAGCCGTAAAAACTCACTTTAGCATGTATGCCAAAGCAATAGGACTTCATGACTATGAAATCCCAAATATGGAGAAGCTAGCAGCACTTAGTGAAGAGTATTATACCCTTGACTGTGAAGGAGGAGAAGGACATCTAGAAGTAGCTCACCTCATAGAGAGCGTAAAAGACAATCTTTCTCACCTTACCATCTCTGTAAAACCTTTTGGGTGCATGCCAAGTTCTGCTGTAAGTGATGGTGTACAGTCGCTGGTCACAAGCCGTTTTCCTGAAGCAAACTTCCTAAGCGTTGAAACCTCAGGAGAAGGAGCTGCTAACTTTTACAGCCGTGTACAGATGGCTTTGTTTAAGGCTAAACAGTCGGCTAAAGAAGAATTTGAAGCATTGAGTATGCCTCAAACAGTGCCTGATAAAATCAATAATTATCTGTATCAACCACATAATTATAAGGCTGGGTCTGCTGCAAAATTGCTGGAGAGTCTGGAGGCTTAAGCCTCCTGCACCTTATGTGTCACTTCAGTCAAAGCCTCTTCACTACTGTCATCTATCTCCAACTCTTCCACTAAACCTGCATCTTCATAGACAAATACTTTTAAATCCATTTCGCCTTCGCTTTTAGCAACCACACAAGTCACTACTGCGTCACCTGTGACATTGACAGAAGTTCGTACCATGTCAAGCAGTCTGTCAACACCTAGTATGAGTCCTATGCCCTCTACTGGCAGTCCCACCTGCACAAAGACCATAGAGAGCATGATGAGTCCAACACCTGGTACACCTGCTGTGCCTATAGAGGCCAGAACTGACATGAGTATGACGGTTAGGTAGCCAGATATGCCTAAGTCTACTCCATACACATTGGCTATGAAAACAGTAGCTACTCCTTGCATGATAGCTGTACCGTCCATATTGATAGTAGCACCAAAAGGCACGGTAAATGAGGCAACAGAGTTGTCAACACCCATACGCCTAGTAACTGAACGTAATGTCACTGGTATGGTAGCATTGGAAGATGCTGTAGAAAAGGCAAATATTTGAGCATCACGTATCTTGGTTAAAAAAACCTTAGGGCTAAGTCCTGAGAAAAATCTCAATATAAGCATCAAGGTACCAAAAAGATGGAACAAGAGTGCGGATATGAGTACCAGCACATACACAGCTAGTTGTGCCAATAGGTCAATACCTAGCTCTGCTACTGCTTTGGCTAAAAGTGCAAAAACTGCGTAAGGTGCAACCGACATAACGATGTTTACCATGTTCATCATGGCTTCGTTCATTACTTCTATGCCCTCTGCAATACTTTGTGCTTTTTTGCCTACCATAAGAAGCGAGATACCCAACAAGATAGAAAAGAAAATAATCTGCAACATATTGCCTGTTGCAAAAGCTTGTACTACATTGTCTGGTATGACATTTATAAGCACATCAGAGATAGGCGGTGCTTCTTTAGCTACAAATGCTTCAGTACTTACATTAGGTGTAGAGAAAAAAGGTATAGCTATGGATGCTAAACCAATGGCAGTTGCTATGGCTATGGCAGTAGTAAGCATGTAAAGCCCAAAAGATTTTAACCCTACACTTCCCAGCTTACGTATATCACCAATGCCCAAAACGCCAGAGATAAGTGAGAAAAATACCAAAGGCACAACTAACATTTTAAGTGCAGTTATAAACATCTTGCCTATGATATAAAAAAGTCCACCTACGATGTATTCGTCCGTAAAGCTACCCTCTACCCCCATACCTGATAGATTGATACCAAGTCCTACGATGATGCCTAGCAACATCGCTAAAAGCACTTTTGTTGTGAGTGTCATACTTTTTTTCCTTTTAGTCTAATTTCTATGGTATCGCCCACCTTAACAGTAGCAGACACTTCTATCTTTAGTAATTTATCTGCGACATATACTGTAGCCAATATCCTAGTATCTACGTCTTCAAGTCTTAGTACTTCTGCATCATGTTCTGTATCACTCTCTTGGAACACCTCTTCGACTGTGCCATCTTGCACAACCTTGCCTAAGTCCAACACAAGCACCCTAGATGCCAAAGCAAATATATCACGCATATCGTGACTCACCATAATAATAGTGCTAGAAAAACGATGATGAAAGTCCTTAATAAATTTTTGTAGCTTTGTTCTTAATTTACTATCTAAAGCAGAAAGAGGTTCATCCATAAGTAAGAGTTTGGGTTTTTTCATCATCGCACGGCAAAGTGCCACGCGTTGCTTCTGTCCACCACTAAGTCCTGTAACATTACGATTTTTCAGAGCCGTGAGTGCTGTTATTTCTAACAATTCAGAAGCCAATGCTTTGTCATTTTTAACAAAAAGCAAGTTCTCTTCTATAGACATATTTTCAAACAACGCATAGTCTTGAAAGACAAAACCTATATCTCTTTTTTGCAAAGGAATATCATGCCAAGAAATACCATCTACACTCACATCGCCTTCTGCTTTTTCTAATCCTGCTAAAACCCTCAGTAGTGTAGTTTTACCTGAGCCACTCTCTCCCATAAGTAGTACAAGCTCTCCTTGTTTTATACGTAGATCTATATCTAGGTACATCTCTCCATTTGAGCCATGGAGTTGCTTGCGTACATTTATATCTAGCATTAAACTATGCCTATTTTTTTCTGTGTGTGACTAAAGATATATACAAAAAGAAGCACTACAAAACTCATGCTCAACATAATAGCCGAGTAAATATGAGCTTGTCCATACTCCATTATTTCGACCATTTCATAAATAGCCACGGAGGCAACCTTGGTTTCTTCGGGTATGCTCCCTCCTATCATCAGCACCACACCAAATTCACCAACAGTATGTGCAAATGTGATGATAAGTGCCGTGATAAGTGAGGGCTTGATGTTTGGTAGTGCTACTTTTAGTATGGTTTGTATTTTAGATTTTCCTGCTAGATAAGAAGCTTCTATCATATGCTTGTTGAGAGATTCAAAACCACTCTGCAAGGGCTGTACCATAAATGGTAAAGAGTAAAAACAAGAAGCCAACACAAGCCCTGTAAATGAAAAAACTAACTTAAGCCCAAATACATCTTCAAAAAAAACACCCACAGCAGAATTGGGAGAAAGAACAACAAGTAGATAAAACCCCAAAACTGAAGGGGGAAGTATGATAGGAAGAGCAGTAATCGCTTCTACGATAGGTTTACTTTTGGCTCTAGTTTGAGAAAGCCACCACGCCAAAGGCAAAGAACATACAAAAAGTATAAGTGTAGTAAGACCAGCTAGCTTAAAAGAAAGTAAAAAAGGCGAAAAGTCTATCAATGAAAAATCTATCATATTTTATATCCATAGTGCTGCAAAATCTTCTTCGCTTCATCGCTTAACATAAACTCATAAAAAGCTTTCACTTCTGCATTGCCTTTTCCCTCTTTGAGTATAACCATGCCTTGGTCTATAGCAGTATAAAGACTCTCATCTACATCTGTCCAGTGTATGGCTTCTTTAAACTTGGTCATCATAGGAGAAAAAAGTGCAGATTTGGCCACTATGCCTATGTCTGCAGCAGTACTGGCATAGGTAACCGTCTGAGATACAGACTCTCCAAAGACAAGCTTTTTCTTCACTTTTTCATAAAGATTTGCATTTTCAAGTGCCTCTTTGGCTGCTGCTCCATACGGTGCAGTTTTAGGATTGGCTATAGCTATAGTCCTTATATCTGAGTCCTCAAGCACATGTATTTGAGCACAATAGTTTCGTTCCTTTAAAGACAATATCGCCAATGCCCCCTGTGCATATACTAACGGTTTTGTACTAGCAAATTGTGCATCATATAGTGCCTGAGGATACTTCATATCTGCGGACATAAACAACATAAAAGGAGCTCCATGCTTTATCTGTGCTGTAAGTTTTCCAGAACTTCCAAGTATGACCTGCACTTTACTTTTGGGGTGAGTCTCATTAAACGCCTTTACCAAAGGTTTTATGGCGTAAGAAACATTCGTTGCTACAGCTATCCTAATCCCCTCTGCATTAAGCGGAATTAGTATAAAAAAAAGTGTCAAAAATAATATATTTTTCATCAGCAAATTTTAGCGTTATCTCTCTTAGAATCTACACTACAAGCAAAATAAAGAAACATCTTAGACTATTATTTTATACAAATCATATCGATGCGATGATGATGCAAAGTCATGAATTCCTATTTCCTTATTTGAGACAAACCTTACTATTGACAAACTAGTCTAAAAGTGTTAAAATCCACAGGTTCTAAAAATATTGGGGGTGACTTGGTTTCGACTGGAGTAGTCGGGGCTATGTGCATGTCGGACTGAGCATTTCCGTTACGCGGCTCACACGCATTTAAACGCAAACAACACAGATTACCGTCCAGCTTACGCAGTAGCGTAAGTCATTAACCCCGATTCGTCGGAGGACTGCCCTACCGAGGAGTGTCATCTTAATCGGATTCCATTTATTTGGAGGTACTTCGGTACTTTGGGTATCACATCTGGTGACTATGCCTCGTGGAAGTTATGCCACAAGGTGAGAATCTTAGCTCGTTAGGCAAAGTTTTGAGTGTAGTACAAAACCTAATTAAAATTAACAACACTGACTAAGCATGTAGAGTCATAGTTCTAGCTATTTTAGGACAGGGGTTCAATTCCCCTCACCTCCACCAATTAAAGCCCTAAAACACGCACTTTAGGCAA
>CAZNEJ010000015.1:0-19157 GCA_964571975.1 uncultured Sulfurovum sp.
CTGGTTTAGTATACTCGGGATTCAAATATATCAGGATAATCCTGAGTATTTTAAGCTGAATCCTGAGAGTAAGTCTTTGGGACTAAACACTTAGGGCTATATGGTAGATGCGTTCTTTGAGTTCTAAATCAAGAAACTTTTCTAGCACTTCTTTACTAAACGCATCTAACTTAAAAGAAGAATGCGCATCTTTTATCTCATGGGCTATTATAGCTATTTTTTGCGTCCACGACTGCTATAAAGGCAAGCCATGTACCACTAGCCGTAAAAAGATTTTTTAGGGCATCTCATGAGAAACAAATGCCCAAGTCCAAAGTAGAATGTCTGACCTTAACCAAAGCGTTAACTATACAACTTAGCTACCCCAACTTTTTGATGTATTTCATTGACTGCATGTTCAGATATATGTAATCCCTTTGCCAATGCATCCATATATGTGATTTCATTTTCATGGGTAATATCAATAGTCAAAAGTGACATAAGATAAACTTGTTCTTCCATACCTCTAGGAACGCTGCTTATAACACTTGCTACATCCAATGGTGAAGACATCTCATTTTTTACAAATGCTAGCTCTTCTGGGCTAATGTCACCAATGTGTTCTGTAATCTTTCTCTGTTCTTCTGCATCTATCTGTCCATCTGCTTTGGACGCTTGTATCATTGCTTTTAAGATAATTTCTGCTTGTTTTTCCTGCTCATCGCTTGCCTCTACTGTGCTTCCAGAGAGTGTTGCACTTAGAAGACTACCAAGGTCATTACTTTTTTTACCGCCCAAAGAGTTCATCATATCTGACAATGGATTATTTTGCTGTGTTTGATTGGCAGTATTTTGAGAAGCATTACTTTGATTCCCACCCAAAAAACCTCCAATTTTGTCAGAAATTCCACTCATGCCACCAGCACTACTCATGGCTTTACCAGCAGTCTTAGCAAGTAAAATGCCTATGGCTACCTTTCCTAATGTACTCATCATACCCATGTTTCTATCCTTATGTTTTATGTGTTTAAAGTATATCGCTAATTGGTTAATGGTTTTGTGCAAATCAAGGTATCATAGGGTCAGATGAACCTAATCATATACTCTTAATGCTTAGGATTTTATGTCACATTTTATATAAGTATGCTATACTATTTATGTAAAAATTATTTCTAATTATTTTATATTCTTATAGTTATTTCATAATTATAATACTTATAGGATACTTGAGGAATATTTGAAAATTTAACTTAGTCTATATTGTATATTTCTATTGTATATTTCTTTGGAATTTACAAGTAGTTCTAAAAATTAAATTTTACACTAACACAAATTAAAGGAAACTAGATGACAAAACATGCAAGAATGAAGACAATGAAAGCAGTTTTACTGGGTGCTATATCTATAGGTATGATGCAAGGGTGTAATGATACAAATACTCCTGCCGAGGTAGTCAATGCAGACGGAAGCGTAATTACGAAGACGGAGCAAGATAACTTAACTCCAGATGCAGTCATAAAACTACTTAAAGAAGGTAACTCTAGGTTTATGAAAGATGACATAACCTTAAGAGACCATTCTTCACAGAGAATTAAAGCAGTAAAAGGTCAATTCCCTAAAGCTTTTATTCTTTCATGTGTGGATTCAAGAGTGCCTGTTGAAGATGTGTTTGATTTAGGGATAGGAGATGTTTTCGTGGGTAGAGTTGCAGGAAACTTTGAGAATGTAGACCTCTTGGGCAGTATGGAGTTCGCACATAAAGTATCTGGCTCCAAAGTACTTCTAGTTCTTGGGCATGAATCATGTGGTGCCGTAAAAGCAGCCATTGGTAATGTTGAATTAGGAAATATAACACCAATGTTAGTAAATATAAACCCTGCTGTAGCACACTTTACTAGCAATCTAGGTGTCGGAGATAGTGAATTTGTAAGTAAGGTCGTAAAGCAAAATGTCAAACAAACAATTGCAGACATTAGAACAGGTAGTCCAATACTTAAAGTCATGGAAGACGACGGGGAGATAAAAATAATTGGTGCTTATTATAACTTAGAAACTGGGAAAGTAGATTTTTTATAGTAAAAACAACAGTCGCAGGAGTGTCATAAATCCTGCGTCAGCAAACCTCTTTACTCATTTATTTTAATTCAAGCTCATTTCTCAATATGGGCTTGATATTCTTAGCAAACTCTATTTCTATAACTCCCTTTATCTCACTGCTTCTTTGCCATTTTCTTTGTAACATAATGTATATTGTTTTGCACAACTTTTGTATCTGGGTGCTTTTTACCCAATATTTTTCTTCTTATCTTCAAGGCATGAGCGTAGTAGTTTAGTGCTTTTTGGTATTTTCCTTGGTTGCCGTAGACTGTAGCTATATTGTTGTAAGTAGTAGCTCTTGAGGGGTGATTTTTGCCCAATATCTTGTCTTGTATCTTCAAGGCTTTAGCATAATAGTTTAGTGCTTTTTGGTATTTTCCTTGACTGTCGTATACTGTAGCAATATTATTGTAAGCTACAGCTGTTGAAGGATGGCTCTTCCCCAATATATTTTCTCTTATCATCAAAGCTTTATTGTAGTAGTTTAGTGCCTTTTTATATTTATTTTGCTTGCTGTAGACAGCTGCGATATTGTTATATATAGTAGCTGTTGAGGGATGCTGTCTTCCTAGTACTTTTTCTCTTATCATCAAAGCTTTAGAATAATAATCTAATGCCATTTGGTATTTTCCTTGACCATCGTAAACCATAGCAACATTGTTGTAGATAGTAGCTGTCGAGCGGTGTCTTTTGCCCAATATTCTTTCTTGTATCTTCAAAGCTTTAGTATAGTAGTCTAGTGCTTCTTCATATTCACCCAACCTAGACGAATAATATCCCAAGTTACTATAGTTTATGACAATTCGTTCGCTCTCTCTTCCGTATGTACCCAAGTCAACATCCAATTGCTTGATACTATGCCTAAGAGCACAGTGATAATCTCCCTTTTCATCACATTTTGATGCAAGGTTATAGTTTATGTTATCTGCATAAAGTAGCGTCGTAGAAAGCAGTGCTATGCTTATGAGTATCTTTTTCATTTTTTATCCTTATTTCATATACTAGTATAACTATAAATTGAAATATATCTGAAATATATCTATAGTTTGTTTTGGTATTATATCGAAAAATCAAAAATTAATTAAAAACAGTTGATTTTTACATATTGCTAAGTTTTGCATATTTTGCCAATGCCACATAATTTATTAAATTATTAATTTTTTGCTATAATATAAACTTATCTACAATAAGGGAGAGGAAAATGCTAAAAAGTAACGCAGAAAAAGAGGTTTTGTATATATTTTTATGGCTCATAGGTATTATTTTTGTATATACTTTGGTGCATACATTTTTACTTGAACCATCAACAAGTCATAAAGTAGCAACGAGTAACAAGCCAGCTACCTATCCTAGGCATACTACCGCAACGAAAAACCACATAGCCCCTGATAAAGACAAGATAGTTTCCACAGCAAATACAAAAAATGCCCTTGTAGAACCTCAAGCCATTGCAGCTATATCTGTAATAAAAATCTCCAAAAAAAAGGTCTTAGATAAGAACGATAATGGAAAAGTTTCCAAAATGGTACATAAAGCAATACAAACAACAAGCACACAAAAGACGATCATCAAAGTAAAAACACCAAATAAAGTAAAAATACTAAAGATGATAAAGAAAGTAAAGAGCAAACACATAGACATAGCATCTTACACAGCAAAAACTTCAGAAGTGCCAAATGTCCCATCTCTGCCCTCTGTTCCTTCTATTCCCTCCATCCCTTCTGTGCCATCTGTGCCTGCTCCACTTAGTGTAGAAAAAATTCTGCCAATTCAGGTGTTAAAAATGAAAACAATAAAAAATGAACAGATAAAACGTTTAGACGCTGAGATAAATAGAGAGAAGCATATAAAGCTTATAGATACGGCAAGAAAACACGTCATAGAAAAAGCTGAAATGTCACGTCACCTTGTGTACTGATTGTATTTTTTAGCCTAAAGTACATACATCAAAGTATATCTCTCAAAACCATCGCATAGTGCAGCACTACAAGATTAAGTAAAAATATCCCTAAAGATGATGCTCTTGAGAAAAACCTCTGCTTGGGTGTTTTTATTTTGTTTAGTGTCATCATACTAATAGACATATGTATCACTGTCATTACAAATATTACAGCAACCATTTGAAGTTTTATACGTAGGGCGTCTATGACCTCATTGGTGATATTGGAAAAAAGAATATATAGAAGTCCATTGTTATTTATCATCGTATAGCCAGTGTAGAGAAGGATGATAAGTGCAGCTGTCTCAAAGTAGCCATAGATGGGCCCTATGCGTGGATATACGGCATCTTGGTCTTCTTTGTCCCTAAGACTTACTCCCAAAATAAACATAAAAAATGCACCACCAATCCACGCGATGGCTGCGACCATATGCAGATGCAGTTCCCAGCCCACTACTTGTTTTCTTCTTTATCAAAATGCCCTAAAGTACAAAATGCTTCTGCATTGTGTTTTGTAAGTAGTGTTAATGTGTCAGGTCTTATGTTACTACATGTCTGTACAGACTTCACAGCATAAACCTCCACTCCCATATCAGAAAGTGTCAAAAAAGTCTTATGCCCTAAGGCTTTAATGTAAAGTGTATCAACCCCTAATGTTTTGAAATACTCAAAAAATTCTGCTGATTTGGAAGTTTTATGAGGGTTTTTGTTTAAAATAATTATTTTTTCATCCACTAAAAAAGCAAAAGAATGTGCCTTTCTAAAACGTGTAGCAATGGTTTCTCCATCTTCTTCCATGGGTATAAGCGTCATATGTTAGCTGTCCAGTTTCAGTACAGCCATAAATGCTTCTTGAGGTACCTGAACTGAACCTATGGACTTCATACGCTTCTTACCTGCTTTTTGTTTTTCTAAAAGCTTTCTTTTACGTGTGATATCTCCTCCATAACATTTGGCAGTTACATTTTTCCCCATAGATTTTACGGTCGAACGTGCTATGACGTTGTTGCCTATGCTTGCTTGTATGGCTACTTCAAATAACTGTCTAGGTATAAGCTCTTTTAGTTGTCCTACAAAGGCAAGACCTTTGTTTCTAGCTCTATCTTCAGGTACGATGATAGAAAGTGAGTCCACTACATCACCTGCTACTCTAATGTCAAGCTTCACGAGTTTACCCTCTCTAAAGCCTACAGGTTCATAGTCAAAACTTGCATACCCTTTGGTTAAAGATTTTAACTTGTCATAAAAATCAAGCACTATCTCATTCATAGGAATGTCATACTCTAAAAGAACACGTGTTTCATTCAAATAATCCATCTTTATCTGTATACCGCGACGGTCATTGAGTAGTTTTATGAGGCTACCTACATACTCTTGAGGTGTTAAGATAGTTGCTTTTACATAAGGTTCAAAAATCTTATCTATCTTTTGTGGTTCGGGAAGTTCAGAGGGATTTTGTATCTCTATCTCCTCGCCATTGGTTTGTGTAACTTTATAGACAACCGTAGGTGCAGTGGCGATGAGCTCTAGGTTAAACTCACGCTCTAAACGCTCTTTGATGACTTCCATATGAAGCATACCTAAAAACCCTGTCCTGAAACCAGAACCTAAAGCCATAGAAGACTCTGGTTCAAAGCTTAGTGAAGAGTCGTTGAGTTTAAGTTTGTTCAAGGCATCACGTAAGTCTTCAAACCTATCTGTCTCTATGGTATAAATCCCTGCAAATACAAATGGTTTAGCAGGTTCAAAACCATCTATAACCTCTGCTGTAGGGTTTTTAGCATCCGTAATAGTATCCCCTACTTTTAGAGAATCAACAGTCTTTAGACCCATGACTACTATACCTATCTCTCCTGTGCGTATCTCATCTGTTATCACAGGAGATACAGGGTTTGGATACATGAGTTTAAGCACTTGATGGTCATCTTTTGTACCCATCACTTTTACTAGCTGCCCCTTAGAGATACTACCATCAAATACACGTACCAGTGCCAAAGCACCCAAGTAGTTGTCAAACCAAGAGTCATAAATGAGTGCTTTGAGTGGGGCATCTGCATCACCGATGGGAGCGGGTATACGTGCTACTATGCTATCTACAAGTTCGGCCACACCCTCGCCTGTCTTAGCAGAGACTAGGTTATGTTCTGTTGCGTCTATGCCTATGGCTTCTTCGAGTTCCGATAGTACCCTATCAGGGTCAGAAGCTGGTAAATCTATCTTGTTTACTACGGGTAAAAGTTCAAGGTCGTTTTCTATGGCTATGTAAACGTTGGCTATGGTCTGAGCTTCCACGCCTTGTGCAGCATCCACTATAAGTAACGCTCCATCGCTTGACGCCAAAGAACGGCTCACTTCATAAGAAAAGTCCACATGTCCAGGGGTATCTATGAGATTTAAGATGTAATGTTCACCATTTTTTTCATATTCTAACCGTACAGACTGAGCCTTGATGGTAATGCCTCTTTCTTTTTCAATGTCCATCGTATCCATGACTTGTGCAGACATCTCTCTGTCACTTACCGCCCCACACTCTTGTATGATACGGTCAGCAAGCGTTGATTTACCATGGTCTATATGTGCGATGATAGAGAAGTTACGTATGTTCTTCTGGGGTACTTTATTTGCCAAATTATTTCCTATTATGTATACATGTCAAAAAGAGAATTTACGCTCTCATTATTGTGTACTCTACGTATCACTTCACCCAACATCGTTGCTGTTGAAAGCATCTTTATCTTTTTAGAAGACTTAGTCATGGGGATAGTATTTGCAACCACCAATTCATCAAGCTCACCTTCTTCAATGCGGTCATACGCGGGACCTGAAAGTACAGGATGCGTACAGCATGCCATAACAGAGTTTGCACCAAGTTTTTTAAGTGCAGCTGCCGCTTTTACCATAGTTCCTGCCGTGTCTATCATGTCGTCAATGAGTATAATGTCTTTTCCCTCAACTTCGCCTATGATATTCATTACTTCGGATTCATTGGCTTTTTCACGACGTTTGTCTACTATGACCATATCTAGTCCTAGCTTTTTAGCAAAGTATCTAGCTCTTGCTACACCACCTATGTCGGGAGAAGCGATGACTGGATTCTTGAAATTTTTGGCTTTTATGTAGTCCAAGAACAAGATGGCACCATAGAGGTTGTCTACAGGGATATCGAAAAATCCTTGTATCTGAGAAGCGTGTAAATCTACAGTAACCATACGTGTAATACCAGCAGTTTCCATGAGATTGGCTACAAGTTTTGCTGTGATTGGCACACGAGGTGCTGCTTTTTTGTCTTGTCGTGCATATCCATAATATGGTACAACTGCTGTGATAGACTTCGCAGAAGAACGCTTCAATGCATCCGTCATAATGAGTAGTTCCATCAAATTTGAATTTACTGGTGCAGAAGTAGGTTGGATAATGAAAACATCTTTGCCTCGAACAGACTCAGATATCTGTATAGAAATTTCACCATCGGAAAACTGCTTGATACTCGCTTGACTTAGAGGCATTTCAAGGTAAGTTGCTACCTCTTTTGCCAGTGCAGTATTTGATGTACCAGAAAAAAGCATATATCCGCTCATAGTAAGACCTTATGTGGGTAATTTGTGTATGCGTATTTTACACAAATGTTGATAAAAAGGGGATTTAAAGCGTGCAAGTATTACACTTGCACAATCAAAACGATAGGTATGGATACACTTAATGCGAAAATTCTTTAGAAAACTTGCCAGTAAAAAAGATAAGTTTGACCATCTACTTGAAAAATACAAGCTCCCAAGAGCATTTTTCAACATCAATAGAAAAATGATTACTAGAGGTGTGTCTATCGGTCTTTTTTGGGGCTTTATACCTATGCCTATGCAGATGTTAGCAGTAGTAGCCACTACACCTTTTATACGATTCAATGTTCCCTTAGCCATTGTTATAGTATGGCTGTCCAACCCTTTTACAATGCCTTTTATGTATTATGTAGAATATCTCACAGGAAACCTTATATTGGGTAAAGAAAAAATTGCCGATATGGAACTAACTGTGGATTGGTTTTCTACCCATGTAGGCGATATATTTGTACCTCTTTATGTCGGTACTGCTTTTTATTCTATCGTTATTTCTACGCTGGTTTACTTCCTTCTCAACTGGCTATGGATACGCTCAGTAAAAGATGAGAAAGTTAAAAAAGAAAGAGAATATCAAAATAAAATGAAATAATCTTTATTTTAACAAATAACCCCACCACCAAGCATCTTGTCACCCTCGTAAAATGCTGCAATCTGACCTTTTGCTAGCCCAAATACTGGCTCATTCAATGTTACTTTTGCCCTATCCTCAGATATGCTAACATGACAAGATACAGCTGCTGTTCTGTAGCGTACTTTTACACTACAGTCAAAATCTTTTAGGTCTTTAAAAAGATTGATTTGTTTCACCTCAAAGGCATTGGCTTCTAGTTTTTCTCTTGTACCTACTATCAGCTGATTTGTCTTCGCATTAATCTCTAGTACGAAATGTGGATCATGTGCACCATCTACTGTAAATCCTCTACGCTTTCCAACCGTGTAATGCATGTATCCCTTATGTTTCCCTACAATGTTTCCTTTATCGTCTAGCACATCTCCTGGCATATCTATGGACATATGCTTTGCCAACACTTCATCATAAGTATTTTCCACAAAACAAATCTCAGAACTTTCAGCTTGTGTTGCAAAATCTTTGAGCACTTCTATATCTGCGGCATATGCCTTTACATCTGGCTTCACCCAAGTACCCAAAGGAAATATGAGCCGTGACAATACCTCTTTTTTTACCTCACAAAGAAAATAGCTTTGGTCTTTATTTGCATCTTTTGCCATATAGATAAATTGACCATCACACTTAATATAATGCCCAGTAGCCACAAATTCTGCCCCAATACTGTCTGCAAACTCTATCATCTTGCCAAATTTGATAGTACGGTTGCACATCACGCAAGGGTTTGGAGTAAGCCCTTCTTTATATCCCTCGACAAAATAATCATACACTTTATCTTTAAATTCTTCGCTCAAATCTAAGAAATTTACCTTAACTCCTAGATACTCAGCCACCCTCTTAGCCTTTGTGAAGTTTTCTTCATGATACCCAGGCTTATGGTGTAGTTTCATATAAACGCCCTCTACTTCATAGCCTTCTTTTTGAAGCAATACAGCTGTGACTGTCGAGTCCACTCCACCACTCATGCCCACTAAAACCTTACCTTTACTATGTGTACGCTTGCGTTTATTTACAGTTTGCACCAATCCATCAGCTTGCACATTAGCCTTCATCTATGTCTCCTATAAACTTTTCAAGCAAAAATTCTTTATCGGCAAATAGTAAATCATCTGGCACTTCTTGTCCTGTAGTAAAGTAACTCATAGGAAGGTTATAAAGCAGCATGAAGTTAAGTAAAGTGCCAAAGTGTTTAGTTTCGTCAAATTTAGAGATGATAATAGAAGAAAGATTTAAAAACGAAAAGTTTTGATAAATATCTTCCATATCTTCATATTTGACCGTAGCAGAAAGAAGCAAAGAAACTTCTATCTTTCTTGGTGTTTTCGCTTTTACAAACTCTACTGTCTGTATAAACTTATGCGTATCATACGGAGACATGCCCGCAGTATCTACAAGTATGACATCATAGTTTTCTAAACGCTCCAAGGATTCCTTAAACATATCTACATTGTCTACAGCAACATGTTCTATCTGCATTATGTCTGCATAGTGTGCAAGTTGCTCTATAGCTCCTACTTTAAAAGAATCCAAATTAACAAGTGCTACCTTATAAGGCTTGTCAAGTAAAAAAGCATAACGTGCTGCTAGTTTTGCAATGGTTGTTGTCTTCCCTACACCTGTAGCTCCTACTAGCATCATCACTTTAGGTACACTTAGGTCTTCAGTTTTTATCTGCAAGGACTCATCTATCTCCCCTAAGAGATAGGAGACCAAAAGTTGTCTATCTGACAATATAGATGAGCCCAAGAGTGTATGAAACATACTTTCTAGCCAATGCACGGAGATACCTTTTTTTATAAAAAGATTTTTTACCTCAGATACAATCGTATTTGCATCTTGTATCTCTTTGTGCATATCATCTTTCATCATCAAGAGTTGTTCTTTGAGTTCCTGTACTTCTGAAAGTAAAACTTCATCTTTGTCTTCTTTAACTAAGCCCCCTAAGTTAATCTGCTCATAAACATCTTTTGGTACAGAAACTGTAATTTCAGAACGCAACGCTTCGTCATCATACTTGATTTGTTTTGCTGAGACCAACGATATACTTGTGCCATACTTCTCCACTGCAAGCTCATAGGCAGCTTTAGGATTAGTGGATACAAATGTTTCGTTAATCATTAATTTATTTCCTTAATATATGACAACGGTATCAAGACCGAAAGTCGTTTTGTCCATTCAGGATGAGGAAGCGTAAGGCTTTTTGTATCCATTGTCACGTTTTCGTAAAATATTATATCTATATCTAGCGTACGAGGTGCATCTTTAAACGAACGTTTTCGCCCAAAGAGCCTTTCTGCGCGCAAAACATAATGCAGTAGCATCTTAGGGCTAAGCTTAGTCTCAATCAACACCAAGGCATTATAAAAGTCTTCTTGTTTAGTATACCCAAATGCTGGATTTTTTAGTATAGGTGAGGTTTCGATTATATTTAAAAAAGAAGAGCGTTTAAAAAACCAAAATAGGTGCTTAAAACGACGCTGTACATCGCCTATGTTCCCCCCAATACCAAGAAGTGCTTTATAGTTGCCCTTACTAGGAGCACTATAAGGAAAGTGTGAAGTAGAAATCAATGTATGCGAAGCATTGAGAGATTTTCTTTTTAGCACAACAACACCCTATAAGACCTTTGCTCTACCATCCACCATTGCTACCATGTCTTCTATGCGTATGCCAAATTCATTTGGTATGTATATGCCAGGCTCAATAGTATAGACCATACCATCTTCTATTATGGTATCTGATTTAGTAGAAATATATGGCATCTCATGTATGTCAAGCCCTACACCATGTCCTGTACTGTGTATATAGTACTCCCCAAACCCTGCTTTTTCTATGACATCACGCGTTAGGGCATCTACTTCTTTGGCTCTCATGCCTGAATGTGCATTTCTTATGGCATTTTCATGTGCTTTGAGTACAGTGTCGTAGGCTTTTTGTATCTTTTTACTCTTATACTTTGGTTTTGTATTGAATCTAAAATCATCTTCTATACACACCGTACGTGTCCTGTCTGAACAATAACGCTTGTACTTAAGTCCAGCATCTACCAAAAGTAAGTCCCCAACACTAAGTATGGACCCAGTAGGCAAAGCATGGGGTTTTGCAGCATTGGCGTTAATGGCAACTATGGGGTCAAAACTAAGCTCATATTTACCAAAATCTCCAAGGATACCCTTGGCTCTATGAGTCAGTGTATATTCATCAGCTCCTAGTCCACTTTCATTATAGTCTTGTGCAAGTTTTCTAAAGGCTTTTGCTCCAAGAGAAGCTGCTTTAGCAAGTATGTCTAGCTCTTCATCACTCTTTATGATACGCTTCATATGAGAGAAATCAGGCTTTGGTGTAAACATAATCCCGCCCTTGCTGCTCATCTTCTCAAAAGAATCAACTGTCCATTCTTTAGGGTCAAAAATTATATTTTTCACATGATTTTTGCTCAATATAGAAAGTGCCTCTGCATACAAGTCACCATTTATAAGTACTTGGGCATCTTTTACATTTTCTTTCGCATCAATCGTATAGCGACTGTCTGTAATAAAAAATGCTTCAGAACCTAAGCGAATATACACTGCATTGTCACAGCTATATGCACATTCATAATAAATAGCATTTTCGTCTTTAAGCATATAGTTCATAAAGAGCCCTTATGCTTTTTGTTTTGCTTTAGCCTGTGCATCTTTCATGGCCGATACTTCAGCAAGTATTTGCGTCATACCTACCATGGCCAAATGATAACCAAAAGGCCCCATACCTGTGATTTGTCCTGCACATACAGGTGCTACTAGTGATTTATGTCTAAATTCTTCTCTTTGGTAAATGTTTGAAAGATGTACCTCTAGTGTAGGCAACTGTACAGCAGAGATAGCATCTCTGATGGCTATAGATGTATGCGTATAGGCAGCAGGATTGATGATGATACCATCAGCATCCCCCATACACTCTTGTATACGGTCTACAATCTCACCTTCTAAGTTAGACTGAAAAAACTCTATCTCAACTTTGTTTTTTTCTGCAAATGATTTCATTTGTGAGTGAATATCTTCTAATTTCATAGGGCCATATATGTTCTGTTCACGAACACCTAGCATATTTAAGTTTGGACCTTGGATAACTACTATTTTCATTTTGTACCTTGTATATTTTATTTGGTATTATTTTAGCGAAATTGCTTTAATGTCGAGACTATAATTATTGGTTTACCAGTCCTATTTTACTTCTTTCAATACCTTCACTTCATCTCCAACTTGCAATCTTCCACCTTCGGTAGGACGCACAAAGATGCCACGATTGCCCCTAAGTAGATCTGGAAGTTCAGGGTCTAAGGCAGCTAGGTACCCATAGGCTTCACAGGGTCCTGTTACTTCTAAGATGACATCACCTATCTCGATGAGTGAGCCTTTGCCAAGAGCATAAAGGTTTATGTCTACATGTACACTCTCCATGAGAACACCTTTGTCTATAAAAAGTTCAGCTTCATCGATGATGTCATAACTCTTTTTAGAAGTAAGCATCATCACTTTGTCTTCAGAAGATTCATATCCCATGTCTCCTACTATCCCACCCTCATCTACATCAATATCATCACAAGACATGCGATGCCCAGAACGTATCACCATGTCTGGCATAGTCATATAGAGTGCTAACACTTTTCCATTTTCTATCATAATCTAATCCTTTTAAATCCGATACTACCCAAAAAGGAGTTAAAAACGTAAACTTTTTCTATACTGTATGATATAATTATCGTATCAAGACTTTATACAAGGCATATATTGCATGAAAATCATAGCTGCAGATTACATCTACACACCAAATGGCTTTGTGTCAAACAAAGCTGTAGCTTTTACACAAACCATAGAAGATATAAACACTCTTCAGACATTAAAAAATAAATACCCCAAAGCAGAGGTCATAGAAGCAGAGCCAAACTCCGTACTTTACCCAGGCTTCATAAACACCCATGTACACCTAGAATTTTCAGCGAACAAAACATCGCTACAATATGGCTCATTTATGCCTTGGTTAAGCTCTGTCATAGAACATAGAGAAGACTTAGTAGGTAGCTGTGACAATGCTGTGATGGAAGCAGAGTGTGAGGTAATGCTACGTTCTGGAGTGACCACTTTTGCTACCATTTCTAGTTTTGGAAATGAGCTTGAAGTGTGTGAGAAAAGCCCTCAAAGAGTAGTATTTTTTAACGAACTTATAGGGTCAAATGCCCAGTATGCAGACATGCTTTATGCAGACTTTATAGAACGCGTAAAGGTATCTCAGTCTTGTGAAAAAGCGTCACTTATCACAGCTGCCATTGCCATACACTCACCCTACTCTGTACACCCTATCATATTGCAAAGGGCTGTCAATGTGGCAAAAGAACATAAGCTTCCTCTTTCTGCTCACTTTTTAGAATCACAAGCTGAAAGAACATGGCTTGAAAAAGGGGAGGGAGAACTCAAAGGCTTTTTTGAACAGTACTTTAGCACCTCTGTACCTGTGACAAATATAGATGAATTCATGCATGCATTTGACAGCTACCCTACGCACTTTACGCATTGCGTACAAGCCACACAAGACGAACTTCAGTACTTAGCACAAAAAGGACACTCCATTGCTCACTGTCCACGGTCTAACCGTTATTTGGGCGTGGGTAGACTTTCTATAGAGGCGTTAAACAAGCTCAAGTTGCCATTTTCAACTGCTACGGATGGTCTAAGTTCAAATGACTCTCTAAATATCTTTGATGAACTCAGAGCAGCAGTACTTTTGCATCATGAAATACCAATCCAAGAATTGACCTCAACATTGCTAAAATCTGTTACTTCAAACGCAGCAGATATTTTGGGTATAGCCTGTGGACGTATAGAGGTTGGAAAATTAGCTGATTTTGCTATAGTTACTTTAAAAGAGAAGCCAAAAAGAGAAGAAGAGATAGCTCTTTGGACTATCTTGCACACAAAAGAAGTTTGTTCTACTTATGTTGCAGGAACAAAAGTTTGAGTACTAAAAGTTTTAGTACTCAAAACTTAAGTATTTTGTGCAGCTTGCAAAAAGTCTTCAGTGATTATACGAGGGTCTTCTAGTCCTATAGAGACTCTAATTAGCCCTTCACTTACCCCTAAAAATTTACGTGCATCCTCTGTAAAATCAGAGTAAATGGTACTTTGCATATGCAATGCCAATGTTCTGTTGTCACCTATGTTTGCTGTGAGTATCACTGTGTTTAGATTATTGAGTAAAGCAAAGGCTTTTTCTTTTGTGCCACAGTCTATACTAAGCAATGGACCACATCCATCTGGAAAATCAGCATTATAACGTGCATTGTCTGGACTAGAAGGTAAACAAGGGTGGCTTACTGTTATGCCTTCTGGTAACTTTTTGTCAAGTTCTATGGCTATACTTGCTACAGACTTGTTTACACGCTCTACCCTTAGAGAGAGTGTTTCTAGTCCTATCATGGTCATAAAAGAACCAAAGGCATTTGCCGTCATACCCATATCGCGAATAGCTCGTTTTTTACAGATAGCCATAAAGGATTTCTTGCCCATTTTTTTGACTATTTTATGCACATCTGTATACTTAGGGTTTGTCAGCTTGTCACCCTCAACTTTTACTTCCCTAAACACTGCTATGCCACCAAGTGCTGCAGAGTGTCCCGATATACTTTTAGTGCTAGAATGCACCACGATGTCTGCTCCCATAGTAAGTGGTCTTAGCAACAAAGGTGTGGCTGTGTTGTCTATCATCACTAGAGTTTCGTATTTGTTACATAGGTCTATGATGCCTTGTACATCAGGTAAAGTCAAAGAAGGGTTACCTACAGACTCAAATATGACCATCTTTACGCCGCGTTTTAGTGTGCTCTCTATGTGTTCGAAATCATCTACTTCACAAAAACTGTTTGCCACACCAAAGCGAGCCAAAGTTTCATTTACAAGTGAGTATGTACCCCCAAAGAAACCACCAATGCACAACAACTCATCATTTGCCGATAAAAATGCCGTACATACCATAGAGATAGCACCCATGCCTGATGACGTTGCGATAGCTCCAAGTCCACCTTCCATCTTAGCTACTATACTTTCTAGTTTTGCATTGGTTGGATTACCCACTCTGGAGTACAATGGCTTATTTATTTGTGCTGCAAAGATACCTTCTGCTTCCTCTGCACTTTCATAACCAAAAGCAGCAGAAGGAGTGATAGTAGGTGCTATAGGCCCTGTGCTTTGACCTACTGAGTGTACAAGCAGGGTACTAAAATAGTCAAAATCTGTCTTTTTCATATATTTCCTCTTATATGCAGTGCTTGGGCTGATAGTTTTAAAGTTCACAAATGAACATATAAAGTATAAGCATATTTAATGCCTTTAACTATTGCCACACTTTAAGTATATAGTGTAGTATATCTTACATCCAATACAAAAGTCGAATGTAGAATATACTTTTAGGTATAATTATTATTAATTTATATGAGAAGGGTTATATTATGGGTGGTTTTGCTGGTGGTGACGAAGGTGGGTATTGGGAGGTTGCTAGTCCTCATAAGTCAAGTAAAGCCGATGCAGGAAAAACAGTTATAGAACAAAGCGATTTAGGGTATAGCATAAAAGCCCATGCTAAAGTAAATATATTTTTAAAAATCACAGGACACAAAGATGGCTACCATACACTACTATCTCGTTTTATGCGTGTAGAAGATTTATATGATACCATCACATTTGTACCTTATGCTTGTGAAACTTTTACCATAGAGGGCTGCGAAGATATACCCCTAGAATCTAACAGTATTTACAAAGCCTACAAAGCCCTAAACGACTATACTGGTGACTTAGACATACTCAACTTCTTTTATACGCACAAAATCGTAGTCAAAAAACGTATTCCTAGCCAAGCGGGTCTAGGTGGTGGTAGCTCTGATGCTGCTGCTTTTATGCGTCTTACAAAAGAAGTATGTAATCTCATGATAAGTACAAAAGAATTGGCAAAGATAGGCAGTACAGTAGGTGCAGATTTACCTTTTTTCATATATAATTATCCTTGTGCAAATGTATCTGGCTTTGGTGACATAGTGGAAGCTTACGATGAAAAACCTTTGGTTTTAGAACTTTATACTCCCAACTTAAGCTGTGACACATCTGTGGTTTACAAGACTTTCAAAGAGCATTTACTAGATGATATTACAGTATCTTCTTTCTTTGGGTGGGACAAGATAGATTCTAAAATACTTTTAAAAACATGCTCTAATCCCATTATGCTAAATGACCTCTACGCGGCTTCTCTTCTGGCCTACCCTGCCTTAAAAAGTGTGGCAAAAGAGGGTTGGTATTTTTCAGGTTCTGGAAGTACATTTTTTAGGGTGCTTGATTAGGTGAATGTTAAACAGTATGACATTGCCTACACACCATGTACACGTAAATCATATATCATATAAATAAAAAAGAGGATTTTCCTATGCGTATTACGTTACTTTTGTTGTTTGTGTTTGCTTTTTCACTACAAGCACAAAGCATCAATCAGCTCATAAGCTACTCAACAAAAAAACACACATCACTTCAAAGTATCAAGCATCGTCTTTCTTCTATGGACGAGCGCATGCAAAGAAGCCAAAAATGGACAAACCCAGACTTGTCTTTTAGTATCAGTGACATACAATTTCGTAAGCCTCTTAGCCGCAATGAGGAGCCTATGCAGTACCAAGCTGTAAACTTCAAGCAAAAATTTCCTTGGTTTGGAAAGTTAAATGCTAGAAAAAATGTGATTTTAGAAGAAAAACATGTCATACTTCATTCCTTAGAAGCAGCACAAGTTGCACTTGCATACAAGATACGTACTACGGCATACACCATAAAAGAACTTGAAGCTCGTATAGATGTTATCTACAAGTATATGCAACTTGAAAAACAAAACATTAAACTTTACACAGACTACATCGCGATTGACTCCATGAGTCATGCAGAAAGTATCTTGGCTGAACTTTCACTTTCAAAACTTGAAATACGAGCTGAACGTTACAAATCAATACTCAAATCACAAAAAGAAAAACTGGGGTATTTACTACAAAGAAAAGTAAAGAAAATATCTGATGTACTCAAAATGACAAAACCAAAGTCACTAAAGTACTATTTGGATAGGGTAAGAAGAAACCCTAATTATCATATGAAACTAGCACTCACTGATGTAGCTCGTGCAAACAAATCACTCATAGATTTAGATAAAAATCCTGACCCTTATGTGCAGGTGGGCTACTTTAACCGTACAGATTTTCCCGACTTTACTTCTGTGTCCGTGGGCGTGGCATTGCCTATCTATGGGAGAGAGCAGTTAAACTCTGAGATAGCTCACAAAGAAGCGCTTGCAAGACAAAGCGAAAGTCTTGACTATAAACAACTTATAAAAAGTCAAATACGAGAACAGTATGCCAAGCTTACAGAAGCCTACAGAATATATAAAATACTTAAAAACAAGAGTTTGCCACAGCTAGAACACATGCTAGAACTTAGTTCTTCTGCCATAGAAAAAGGAGGCGATCTTTTTACCTATACCAATATACTCGAACAAAAGCTAGTCCTTGAAGAAGAACGCATAGCAATCATCGCAGAATCTATGAGAACACAGGCAAAGCTAAAATCACTCACAGGGGCTAAATAATGCTTAAAATGATACTTATATCTTTTATACTTGCACCCTTCGTACTTAACGCAGAGATGAAGTGTGAAGCAGGAAAATGTGGCTCATCTATGAAAACCGAAGAAAAAAAAGTACCACATAGAAAGTCAGATAAAAAACCTAGCATCACACAACTCTTTAATGTACGTACTGTAGAAGTAAAAGAGATTCAAAGCAGTAAAAAACAAATAAATTACGGCTATATTGTCGCTCAAGATTCACGTATCATAGACGTTACAGCATGGTTTTCTGGTTATGTGAAGCAACTACATGTAGGTACACTTTACCAAAAAGTAAAAAAAGGTGAAGCTTTGGCTCTGGTTTACTCTCCAGAAGTATATAAAGCAAAACAAGATTACCTCAATGCCATACGATTTCATGCCAAACGCCCCTCAGCATCAATGGTGCGAAGTGCAAAAACCAAACTCTTATTGCTAGGAGTTAGTAAAGCAGAGATACTTCAAGTGGGTAACAAATCAAAAGTAAGTAAATATACAACCATCTATGCTCCCTCGTCTGGTTGGATATTTGAAAAGAATATCAATCAAGGGTCTTACATAAATAATCAAAAATCTCTCTACAAAATAGTTGACCTCTCAGAAGTTTGGCTCGAAGCAAAACTTTATCAAAATCAGCTAGATACACTTAAAAACATAGAGGATTTTAAAGTTAGCATTAAAGGTATAGAGGGTATGTTTAACGCAAAAAAAGAGTTGCTCTACCCGATGATAGACACAAAAGAAGCCACAAGTACTTTGCGTCTAAGCATTGACAATGAAGAAGGTATACTTAAGCCTGGCATGTACGCAAAGTTACATGCTAGTTCTAAAAGTAGTACAAAATTAGTCATTCCTAGAACAGCGGCCATGCGTAAATCAGGAATATGGTATGTTTTTCTTGCAACAGAATTTAAAGGAGAGTATGAACCCTTAGTTGTAGAACTAAAACCCTTAGACAATCAATATTTTGAAGTCACAAAAGGTTTAGTAGTGGGCGATATAGTGGTCAACAATGCCTTATTTATGATGGATTCAGATGCACAAATCAATAGCATATATTAAAGGACTATAGATGATAGAAAAACTCATATCCTTTTCTGTTAAAAACCGTTTCTTGGTACTTATGGCATCACTTTTCATAGTGCTAGGTTCTATTTGGTCTATAAAAAACACCCCACTAGATGCTCTACCTGACCTCTCTCCTCCTCAGGTCATCGTGCAAGTGACATGGAAAG
>CAZNEJ010000016.1:0-18133 GCA_964571975.1 uncultured Sulfurovum sp.
CATTGCCATATTATTCTCCTGTTTTTTTAGTGTGATTGTTAATCTCTTTATATTACATAAAGTAATATCATTATGTCACAAGTTATATTATTTTACAATGAATTTGCATAGTTTTAGAAAAAATATTTTATTATTGTGTAGATGACCTTTAGGCCTTAGATATTTTTTTTACTTTATTTTCTACCAATATAGAAAGTACAAAACTGCTCAATACAAAGCCCAAAAAGAGAAAGAATCCTACTTCTAAATGTGTGCTATTTGTGCTGATAATATTTATAGGTTGGCTACTTGACTCTAGTAGTTTAAGTTCGTTATCTACTACGCCATCTAAACCAAGGTAAGCCATAAAGATAGAAACAACCATCACATCTGCCATGGACCATTTCGTTGATTTTAAAACAAAGAACCGTGTGACTGGGTTGTTGCCTATGATACTAGAAGAGTAGTAGTACATGTAAGTTGCAATGAGTTTTAGGGTAGGAAATATAACAGAAAACATGACTAGAAGTACTCCTACAAATATCATCTTAGTTTCTCCAGATTCTAAAAGTAGCTTTACCAAATCAGAGATGCTTTTACTCTGAAAAAACAGAATTTGGTTTTCAAAGACTACAGCTTTGTCTAGTATTGTGAAGTACAATTTGGAAATCTTAGCTTCTATATCTAGCATAGGAAGCATAAGACCTGAGATGAGTAAGACAATGGAAGTACTAGAAAGAACGAGTAATGAAACAGAACCTAGTACGCCTTGTAGAAGTATAATCAATATAATTAAAGCAGATAGGCTTAGTATGATATGCATAGAACCATTCATATATGTACGCATTTTTTTCATCTTGGTCTCTAAAATATTACTGCAAGATTCTAAATCTTTAGCATTATATTTTTGTATTACCGCGTTATAGGCTTTCATATCTGTGAGGTGTCGGAACTTACTTTTCATAAATTCTTTGAGTTTTTCTCTTAGCAGAGTTTTGGCTCTTGCTTGATTCTTAGGTTTTTCTATCTCTGACATAACGGCAGAGGTAAACTCAGGAACACGCCGTCTTAAATCTTTAAAATCAATGATAGAATCAGTAATCATTTGCTTAGTAGAACCCAATATGCTGTCTAAAAACCCACGGCTATTTTTGTTGCGTTCTCGTACCACACGATCTGCTTCTATGATAAGCGTATCTATAATAGTCTCAATATAACCTTTTATCTCTTCTCTATTGTCGGCACGCAGGTTAAAGGTTTCTATCTTATGGTCTACGATGTTTGTAATTTTATTTGTCCACATATCAGAATTGAACATTCCATACTGTACAGAATGCAGTATGCCATAGTCGGCTTTAATCATTTTTGCTTCTTTACCTACTTGTATAAGTTGTGCAGATATATAGATAGTAATGACAAGCAATACAACACTCATTGGCATAAGTATATTTGATATTAGTTTTTTAATCCCCAAAAAGACACTCCCGTCCTGACTTTAGCTAGTAGTCTAGTATAGCAAAATTATACTATAGGATTGCTAGAAGTAAATGTAAAAGCATTATTTGAGTACGTAAAAGTTTTAGAAAGTGTGATGGACTTCTAGCGAACCAAAAAGCATAGAGATACATTTTTTGATACTTTCCTGCCGTTGATATATTTTAAAACAGTTTAACTGTGTTATCATAAGCTATAGAAATTTATATGCATAGAAAGATTAATTATGGTACAAACTATTTTATTGCTTGAAGATGATGTACATTTTAGTGACACCATCGAACAATTTCTACGCTCAAAAGGATACAATGTACTTTGTGCTTATGATGGACGTAGGGCTGAAGAAATTATGTATGAAAACAAAATTGATCTTATGCTGTTTGATGTAAAAGTACCACATATAAATGGTTTTGAATGCCTTAAAAATTTACGCAATAATGGCTGTAATGTACCCGCTATTTTTATTACTTCTTTAAGCATGACAGAGGACGTGACAGAGGGGTTTAAGGCTGGTTGCGATGATTATATGCGTAAGCCTTTTGCACTTAAAGAGCTTTTGGTTCGTGTAGAGTCTCTACTTAGACGCAGATACGGTACTTATAGTGATTACTTTGATTTAGGTGACGGATTTATGTTTGATGTGAAAGACAAGACTTTGAGTATTTGTGGAGAAAGTATCAGATTGAAAAAAAAAGAATTGAATCTCCTTTCTATCTTTATAGAGCATTGCAACAAGTTACTTGTTTATGAAAAGATATCTAATGCATTGTGGGAATATGATGAAAAACCTAGCGTAGGCTCACTTCGTGCTTATGTCAAAACACTAAGAGCCACCATAGGTAAAGAGAAGATAGTCACCATTAAAAATATAGGATATCGTTTTGTTAAAAAGTGAGAAAAAAAGTTTAGTCCGATTTTTATTTCTTTATCTATCTTCTACTTTTTTTATATTTGCTTTGGCAGGAATTATGTTTTACAATTATGAAAAAGAACATCTTCTTGATAAGCAAAAAGATATTTTGAACCATAAAGCCCAGAAGATAAAAACACAAATCAGAACACTACATAATACTTTTGATAAAAAGCTTATATATCCGACATACGCATTATGGGAATCTGCTATATATGATTTAGATAAAAAGTACATTATGGGTACGTTTAATGAAAAGATACATACAGGAGAAGAGAAGAGTTATATCGAAAATGAAAGACTTTTCTACATAAGTAGTGTTGAGCCGTATTATCTGGGTGCGGCTTATGTTTTGGTGACAATGGAGATTGATCATAGTCCCATGGAGGACTTGAAAAAATCTATTTATATTTTCCTGCTAGTTACAGGAATATTTTTTTGTATTTTAGGGTTTTTTTTGGGAAAACTTTTTATTGCACCTATGCGCGAATCTATAGAAATAATGAATCGTTTCATTGAAGACACTACACATGAACTAAATACGCCCATTAGTACCATTCTTACAAATATTGAAATCATTGAATCCTCCAATATATACGAAAAAGGAAAAGAATTAAACCGCATAGAAATTGCGTCAAAGACATTGAGCCGTATCTATGATGATTTGACATACTTGAGCTTTAATCATAAATATCACAGAAATATAGAATATATAAATGTATCAAAAATTGTACATGAAAGAGTTATATATTTCTCAGGAATGATTGATACTAAGCAATTGAACCTTTCTTTAAAGATAGATGATGATGTGCATATGTATATAGATAAAAATGATTTTATCCGTGCGACAGACAACCTTATCTCAAATGCCATAAAGTACAATAAATTAAAAGGCAATTTAGATATTGCCCTGACGTCTAAAAGTTTCATAGTCCATGATACAGGTATAGGGATTTCTCAAAAAGAGATAAAGTTAATATCACAGCGTTTCAAAAGGGCAAATAAGAGTGAAGGTGGGTTTGGCATAGGACTTGATATCGTCAATCAGGTGACCACATACTATGGGTACACCTTAGAAATACATTCAAATCTTTCAGAAGGAACAACAATGGAGATACGATGGGAAAGATAATATTAATATTTATACTTATGCTTCTTGGTCTTAGTGCAGACATTAGTATGGAAGATAAAAAAGTACTTCAAAAAGAGTGCTTAGCTTGTCATAAAGTACAGCAAATACCTGATGCCCTAATCTATAGAAGATACTTAATGACATACAGTACTTCGAGTCGTATGGAAAAAGCAATATTTGCCTATATGAAAAATCCTGATAAAAAAAACTCTGTAATGCATCACCCTTTCTTTTTTAAGTTTCCAATGAAAGAGAAGTTAGATTTGGATGATAAGACTTTGAAAAAAATGATAAAATCATATTTGATCACTCTTAATATAAAAAATAAATTTATAAATCAAAAATAATGATTATTTTCTTATTTATATTTTTAAAGTAACATTATTATATTAAATTACTTTTTATAATATATAATTCATACTAAATTCATATTGCTTATATATAATAACACTTTCAGTTTATATTAAAAACTTATGGAGGATAATAAATATGAAGAAGCAAAATATTGTGTTACTAGGAAGTATGCTTATAGGATCAGGATTTGCACTTGGAGCAGAAGGCAAGGGTGTGGAAAAAGTTTCTACGGCTATTGAAGGTATAGAGAAGCAGGGACAGGGCGATAAAATATCGTTTTCAGGCGTACTTCCTGCGCATGGTGTACGGAAACAAGCACCCCGTAAAAATAAAAAGAAATCTATAACAGCTGATGACAATGCATTTCATGGATATGCACGTATGCATCATATTTTTGATGGTAACGAAAATGGATTTGATAGAGTCACAGGTTCTGCTCTTGGTTTTGGACTTGGGTATGGAAGAGAAGTGATTCAGGGACTGAAGATAGGTGCTGAGTTGTATGGTTCTATGGATTCTGGTTTGACAGATACAGATGAATCGGCTATTGCTTATGGGATGTTTTTGAACAGGCCTAAAAATGGAACAGACTTAGGTCCAGGTGTGGCGTGGGGTGCACATATCAGGTATGAGGGAGAGGGCTTTAAAGCACAACTTGCTAGAAGTCAATTTACATCACCTATGACAAAAACACAAATAACTTTTGTACCCAACTTGTATGAATATGCTAGAGTAGATGCAGACCTTTTTGGTGGAAATGCTTCTTTGTCTTTTATCACAAGAATGTCTTACGGTACACGTGCATCAGCTGACTTTGGACTAATTGGCGAATTAACTGGCACAGCAGGTATGGCTATAACTCCATTTCAAAATCCTAGAGGTTTCTTAGAGCGTGGCAGATATCATGATATTTCTGATACGGTAAATAGTAATGACTCTTCGGGTATTTTTGTTGCAGGATATGAAAAAAAGATTAAAAAGTTTAACTTTAGAGTATGGAATTTACTAGTAGATGATGTTGCCAACAATTTATATGCAGATGCAAGCTACAAAATGCCTCTTGGAAAAGGAAAAGGTTTAAAGTTTTCTGCTCAGGTTTGGAACCAAAATATTATAAATGATTTCTATAAACAAAATTATGGTGGTACTATGTTTGCTGCTGAAGTTGTGGGTAAATGGAGTAAGCTTATCGCCAAAATGGCATACAGTACAAAAGACGAAGGTGGACTATTGAACGCATGGGGTTCTAACCCGGGTTATACTTCTTCCATCTTTTCACGTAACGAATACCGTTCGGGCGTGAATGCATATAAAGCTACACTTGTCTACAAGGCACTTAAAAATCTTAAATTTATGGTGTCATATGCTGATTATGGGCAGTCTGATATGAATCTAAACGGTAGAAAACCTGATAAAACAAAGTTTTCTCGCCCATCACAAAGAGATGCAACAGAAAGAGATATCGCTATCATCTACAAGCCGATACCTAGACTTACACTGAAGTTATTTAATGCAAATCGTACGTCAGAGTTTAGTATAGCTAAGAAAAAGAGAACACAAAATCATACACGTCTTATTATGAATTATGCATTTTAAGATACATAGTTTTAGACATAATAAAAAAGAGTTTTGAGAAGTTAAATGCTAGAAAGAGAGGATAAGCTGTAAGATAAAAATCTTACAGCTTAGATTAAAATATGTTTTTGCTTAGCAAAAACATCCATCTTCGTCATAAGTGTCTGTATCAAATGTTATTGTATCTTCAGAAGAAATATTTGTATTTTTAGCATCATCTGCCATAGCTGCTGGAGAAGCCAATAGTAGTACTACGGCAATTAGTGTAAAAAGTTTTGTCATTTTAAATCCTTTATGTTGCTTGTTGCAAGAGAAGTATACATAAGCTAACCTTAATTTAAACATAAGTTCATCAAAAACATTAAAAATATATAAGAGTATCCCTTTACATTAGACGTCCCCTATAGGATAAAATGATATAATCCCCCGTTAATTTCTGGAGTATAATATGATAATAGAGCTTATTTTAATAGGTATTTTTATAGGTACAATGTCAGGCTTTTTTGGGATAGGTGGCGGGATAATCTTGACTCCTGTGCTACTAATGCTAGGATTTGATATAAAAACCGCCATTGGTATATCAATCATGCAGATGGTATTTTCTTCCATATTTGGATCCTACCTAAACTATAAAAAAGGTTTACTTCTCTTAGGGGAAGGTATGTTTATAGGATCAGGTGGATTTATAGGTGGATTTATAGGTGGTCACGTGACAGGTTATGTCTCTGATGGTATACTTCAAGGACTCTTTTTTGGGCTTTTGTTTTTCGCACTAGCTAGACTTCTTTTTTCAGTAAGTCATGAGGATGATACTAAAACAAAATCATTGCCTAAACCCATACTTTTTGGCATCGGTTTGCTTGCAGGTATATTTGCTATTACGCTGGGCATTGGTGGGTCTATCATATTGACACCACTACTTGTGGGTGTGCTTCACTACCCCATAAAAAAGGCTGTAAGTGTAGGACTATTCTTTGTAGTATTTTCTTCTGTTGCGGGACTTATATCTAGGCTAAGCATCGGAACGATTGATTTTGAAAATGGACTTGTGATAGCTGTGTCGTCATTGCTGGGTGTAACATTGGGTATATGGCTAAAAGACGTGGTAACATCTAAAAATCACAAAATAGCACTCATGGTATTGTACGTATTTGCTATAGCGATGCTTGCTAGGAAGATTTGGATATAAGTTTATCACAGTAAAATACTATCATTGGACATCTCCACAATAAGGAACAAGATGATTAAAATTAAAAATATATACACAGAGGTACTAAATGTCAAATCATAAAAAAATATCAATACTCTTTCTGAGCATACTTATAGGTACAGGAATTTCTTTTGCGAGTACTGCAAATAATCAAATATTTTCCATGGACAACAAAGATGGAAAAATAAATGCTAAAACGATAGAAGAAGCTTTTAATGCAAGTGGACTGTTGGTTGATGTGAACAACGATATGAATTCTATTTTTAAAAAGAGATACAAGAAAACACATCACGCATCTTACAATCTAGCGATATTTACTAGCAATTCATCTATTGCAAAATTGATTAAAAAACATCCAAGTATAGGACTTATTACACCATTGTCTATGTCTATATATTCTGGTGAAAAAGGCAACATCAATATCTCTACCTTATCACTAGAGGGTATGGCTAGGATTACTAAGATTCCTGCAAAAAACCTTGACTTGATAGAGTATGCCAAATTACTAGATATAGCTCTTCATAAGGCATTGCCAAAGGGAAGCTATGTGACCAAGGGCGACAAGAGTAGTAAATCTATAGAGAAAAACCTTGTCACGGCATTTACAATTGAGCTTGAACCTGATGAGGGTGAGACCATTATAGATGCAAAAGATGCTTTCAAGGAAGAATTTGAAAGTGAGATAGGTTCTTTAGGGTTTTTAGTGCCAAAATCATACAGTTTAGAAGCAGATGGGTACGACTTTTACGATACATACTCAATCATAAGATTTAATGTGATTTTTCCTGTATCAAAAGAGCATCCAGATGCGGGGTCGTATGCACCTTTTTCATTGGCTATCTATAAGAAAAAAGGTGAAGATTCAGTACATATTGCTTTCCCTTCTATTACCAACTGGATAGATGACCTTGGGATAGAAGATAAGGAAGCACTTATAGAAGTGAAAAAAACCCAAAGTATGATTGCGGGAATTCTTGAAGAGATGACCGAGTAGCACATTGAAAAAACAAGATATGATACACGTTTATGGTGCAAGAGAAAACAACCTTAAAAATATAAATATAAGCATACCTAAAAATAAGCTTGTGGTGGTTACTGGTATCTCGGGGTCTGGCAAGTCAACTTTGGCTTTTTCCACGCTGTATGCTGAGGGACAGAGACGCTATATAGAGTCGCTATCGTCTTATGCTAGACAGTTTTTAGGGCGTGTCGGAAAGCCAGATGTAGATAAGATAGAAGGACTTACACCTGCCATCGCCATAGACCAAAAGACTACTTCTAAAAACCCACGTTCGACAGTAGGAACGATAACCGAAATCTATGACTACCTTAGACTTCTTTTTTCACGTGTGGGAGAGCAGCACTGCCATGAGTGCGAAAAGCCCATCTCTTCCATGTCGGCATCTGACATTATAGAAGAGGTACTTAAGCTACCTGATGGTGCAAAGCTCATCATCATGGCACCATTGGTAAAAGAAAAAAAAGGTACTTTTACAGATATGCTAGAGTCTCTTCGTCACAAAGGCTACATAAGAGCCATGATAGATGGCGTGATGGTGCGTCTTGATGATGAAATAGAACTTTCTAAGACTAAAAAGCATACGATTAAGGTAGTTATCGACCGTGTGGTAGTCAAAGAGGAGAGTCGTGACCGTATTGGTCAAGATGTTGAGAAAGCATTAAAAGAGAGCTATGGAGAGCTTGAGATAGAAGTGCTTAATTATGAAGAAGTGGACTTTGAGCGTCAGCATATGCATTACTCTGAACATTTGGCGTGTTTTGACTGCAAGTTGAGCTTTGAAGAGCTTGAGCCTGTCAGCTTTTCTTTTAACTCTCCCAAGGGTGCATGCCCTGCTTGTGATGGACTAGGTATACGTTATGCCATAGACTTGAAAAAAGTCATAGACTATGAACTTTCTGTGGATAAGGGTGCGGTTAAAATCATGTATGGTTTTAACAAAAGTTACTACACTAAGTTTCTCAATGCCTTTTGTGAACAAAATGATATAGATGTTAAAATGCCATATGGAGAACTAGAAGAATACCAGCAAAAGGCCATACTATATGGGCTTGGAAATACAGTAAATTTTACTTGGAAACGCCACAAACTCACACGTGAATGGCCTGGCGTGGTAAAGTTTGCCCATGATATGTTTAAGGACGAGAAAGACCTTTCAGAGTATATGACGGAAAAAGTTTGTGACAAGTGTGATGGACATAGACTACGCCCACGTTCTTTAGCTGTGAAAATAGAAGGCAAAAACATTGCAGATATTATCTCCATGCCTATAGAACAGTCTTGTGCGTATTTTGAAGACAAAAATTCTTTTTCACATCTTAGCGAGCAGCAGAAGATGATAGCAGCGTCCATACTAAAAGAACTTTATGAAAGATTATATTTTCTATATGATGTTGGATTAGGATATATAACACTTAATCGTGATGCACGAAGTATCTCTGGTGGTGAAGCACAGCGTATACGTATAGCCTCTCAGATAGGTTCAGGACTTACTGGAGTTATGTATGTACTAGATGAGCCTAGCATAGGGCTTCATGAGCGTGATACGATGAAACTTATACGCACACTAAATTCACTACGTGATAAAGGAAACTCTGTCATCGTGGTAGAACATGATAGAGAAACGATACTTTCTGCTGATTACATCATAGACATAGGGCCTGGAGCTGGAGAATTTGGTGGAGAAGTTGTATTTGCGGGGGATGCGGAGAAGTTGTCTAAAGCTAAGACGCTTACAGCAGACTATATGTATGGAAGAAAAGACATTACTTACACGCACAATAATCCACAAGAAGAGTGGATAGAGATAAAAAATGTCACACTCAATAATATCAAAAAACTTGATACAAAGATACCGTTACAAAACTTTGTGTGTATCACAGGAGTAAGTGGGTCAGGCAAATCATCACTGATACTTCAAACACTTTTACCAGTAGCTAGAGAGCTTCTAAATCGTGCCAAAAAAGTAAATAAGATAGATGGTGTAGAAATCACAGGCCTAGAAAAACTAGACAAGGTTATCTACCTAGACCAAAGCCCAATAGGGCGTACCCCTCGCTCCAACCCTGCTACTTATACAGGCATTATGGATGAGATACGTAAACTTTTTGCTCAAACCAAAGAAGCTGAATTACGTGGCTATAAGATAGGGCGTTTTTCGTTTAATGTCAAAGGTGGACGTTGCGAGAAGTGTCAGGGTGATGGACAAATCAAGATAGAAATGCACTTTTTGCCTGATGTTCTTGTGAGCTGCGATGTTTGTGAGGGTGCTAGGTATAACGCCCAGACACTAGAAGTGAGGTATAAAGGTAAGTCTATCTCAGATGTACTCGGTATGTCTGTAGCTGTTGCTTTGGAGTTTTTTAAAGCTATTCCCATGATAGCTGTAAAATTAAAAACACTAACAGATGTAGGATTAGATTACATTACATTAGGGCAAAATGCTACCACACTTTCTGGTGGTGAGGCACAACGTATAAAGTTAAGCAAAGAGCTAAGCCGTAAAGATACAGGGCAAACACTCTATATACTCGATGAGCCAACTACAGGATTGCACTTTGCAGATGTAGATAGACTGACAGGAGTGCTACATCATTTGGTTGAACTTGGCAACTCTGTAGTGGTCATAGAACACAACCTTGATATGGTGAAAAATGCAGACTACATCATAGATATGGGACCAGAAGGTGGTGATAAGGGTGGACTCATCATCGCTACAGGAAGTCCTGAGAAGTTGGCGAAAGAGTTCAAAAAGACTGGGTCTTATACTGGGGAGTATTTGAAAAAAGAATTAAACCTTTAGGGTCGTCTGAAATTTTTTCGTGCACCTTTTTTTTGGTTTTTGATACTAAAATCAATAGCAATTTTGATAATAAACAAAATAACAAGAACTGCAAGTATCTCATACCCTATAGCCCAAGTAAGTATAAAAGATGAATCTTCATTTATTGCTAAAAAAAGTTCACTTTTCCCTTGTCCAACATAAAAATAAAGAAACATAAGACCAGCTATGTATGGCAAAGATATAAAATACAGAAGTGAAAATAGCTTTTCGAGCCCTGGAGGAAAAACAAGAGGAGCACTATCATAACTTAGTTCTTGTTGAGAAAATGTATTATTTTTATTTTGAAGTTTTTTTTCTTTTGGAGCATAAGTAACATTTGAATTGTTAAATTTATTATTTGACATAAATATCTCCTATTTCTTAGTAAGTGATTTTAGCATATTAAACGTCAAAATGTATTAAATGTGCCATATCTAACCCTTAATAGGCTAAAATAAACTAAAAAATCAGGCATAAACTTGAAAACAATCACTATCATCGACACCTTTGGCTTTTTCTTTCGCGCATACTTTGCATTACCACCTTTACGTAACTCAGAAGGTTTTCCTACAGGGTTACTTACGGGTTTTGCAAACCTTGTGGACTCTTTACACCGTGACCACGCGACAGACTACTTAGTTTTTGCTCTAGATGCTAAAGGAAAAACATTTAGAAATGACATATACCCAGAGTACAAAGCCAACCGTGACGCGGCACCTGAAGACCTAGTGAAGCAACTCCCCGTGGCTATAGAGTGGATTGGCCAAATGGGCTTTGCAAACTTGATGCGTGAGGGATATGAAGCAGATGACATTATCACAACAGTGACAAAGTTTGCCAAAGAAAAGGGCATGAAAGTACGAATAGTCTCCCACGATAAAGACTTGTATCAGATGATAGAAGACGGGAAAGTAGAGATGTATGATTCAGTTAAGCGTGAAGTGGTAAATGAACAGACTTGTATAGACAAGTTTGGTGTGCACCCTAGAGATTTTATCAATTTTCAAGCCATACTTGGAGACAGCTCGGACAATGTACCAGGTGTAAAAGGCATAGGAAAGGTAGGTGCTTCTAAACTCATAAACCAGTATCATACCCTTGAAGCCATTTATGCAGACATTGAAAATTGTGGTACCCCACGTATACAAATGTTGCTAGAAGAGAGCAAAGAAAAAGCTTTTATGTCGCGTGAACTTGTGACTATGAAAACAGATGTATTTGCTGACATGGATGTAGAGTCGTTTGTTTTTGAAGATAAAAATTACCTTTCTTGCCTACTTGAAGAATTTGAACAGTACGAGATGAAACAAGCCATACGTAGAGCCAAAGTAGGGATGCATGAAGATGACATACTGGACTGTGAACGTGAGTATGTAGAGCCAAAGACACATGATGTTAAACCTTCATTTTCTTTTGAAGCCATTACCTTAGATAGCAAAGAGAAACTAGAAACTATTATTGACAATATCGATAAGGATGCTATCGTTGCTTTCGATACAGAGACTACAGGGCTAGACACAAAAGTGGCTAAAATGGTTGGCTTTTCTTTTTGTTGGGAGAAAAGTAAGGCGTATTATGTGCCTATAGGACACTCTTACTTAGGCGTGGAAGAGCAAGTGAGTATTGAGGATGCTTTACTAGCACTCAAAAAGATTATGACCTTTAACATCGTAGGACAAAACCTAAAGTTTGATTTTTCTTTACTCTCAAATCAGTACAAAATGAAACCTATTTTACCTTATGCAGATACGATGATTATGGCATGGCTCTCTAATCCTGGCACGAAAGTGGGCTTGGACACTTTGGCAAAACAGTACTTTAAATACACGATGAAACCCTTTAAAGAAATGGTGAAAAAAGGTGAAGACTTTTCATCTGTTGCTGTACCTGATGCTACTTTTTATGCAGCAGAAGATGCATGGATGACTTTTTTACTCTATGGTGCTATAAAGAAAAAGATGGAGCTTTCTTCTTTAACGCATCTTCTAAAAGAGGCTAAAAATGTAGAGTACCCTTTTATGAATGTACTTTTACGTATGGAGCGTTTGGGTATTAAGATAGACCCTACAAAGTTAATAACGCTTCAAAAAACACTAAGTGAAGACTTGCTTGTATTGACCAAGGAAATACATACTTTGTCAGGCTCAGAGTTTAACATAAAGTCTCCTAAGCAGCTAGGTGAAGTTCTTTTTCAACACTTAGGGCTTAAAGGTGGTAAAAAAACCAAAACAGGCTACTCGACTAACGAAGCTGTACTCTCTTCCCTTGTAGAGGAACATGAAGTCATTGCTAAGGTGCTTGAGTACCGTGAATATCAGAAAATACTTTCTACCTATGTTGACCCCTTACTTAAACTTGCCAATGCCGATGAAGACTCACGCATATACACCTCTTTTGGACAAACAGGAACGGCAACTGGTCGTCTAAGTTCTCGTGACCCTAACTTGCAAAATATTCCTGTTCGTTCAAAACTAGGGCGTTCTGTACGTGAAGCCTTTGTGGCTAAAGAGGGGTATAAGTTAGTAAGTATTGACTACTCTCAAATAGAATTACGTCTGCTCGCACACTTCTCTCAAGATGCCGCCTTACTTGAAGCATTTAAGAATGGTGTAGACATTCACTTAGCAACATCTACCATACTATTTGGTGAGGAAGAGGCCAAGGAAAAAAGAAGCTTCGCTAAGTCTGTAAACTTTGGACTTCTTTACGGTATGGGTCCTAAAAAACTCTCTGAAGAGTTAGGCATTTCTACAGGAGAAGCCAAAGAAATCATCACGAACTACTTTGCATCATTTCCTACAGTAAAAAACTTTTTAGAAGGCATTCAGGAGCGTGTCAAAATAGACGGTTATGTTGAAACCATTTTAAAAAGAAGACGTATTTTTGACTATGAGTCCGCTAATGGTATGCAAAAGGCTGCATTTATGCGTGAGTCAGTTAACACCGTCTTTCAAGGAAGCGCTGCTGACCTCATAAAGCTTTCTATGAACCAAATAGATGCGATGATAAGCGATGAGAAACTAGATGCATATATGCTCCTACAAATCCACGATGAACTCATTTTTGAAATAAAAGAAGACAAAGTAGAAGAATTAAGTAAAAGATTTGTACATACGATGTCCAATGTCTTAGAACTTACTGTACCTTTGGAGTGTTCTGTGTCTGTTGGAGATAGCTGGGGGGAGTTGAAGTAATGCATGATAATTATATACAGCTACCACGTGGAACTTTCCTCATGGGAACAGATGATATTAATGCAAAAGACAGAGAAAAGCCAGCTCATGAAGTAATCATAGATTATGATATAGCTATGGCAAAGTATTTGGTTACAGTAGAAGATTATATGTTGTATTCACAAGCTACAGGGCTAGAGATGCCCGAGGAAAAGTTAGAACATTTGGGTTTTGATGTTCCTTTACGGCGTGTACGCTGGACAGAAGCTGTGGCGTATGCAAAGTGGAAGTCTGAGCGTGAGGGTAAAACTTACAGGCTGCCTACTGAAGCAGAATGGGAATATGCGTGTAGGGCAGGTTCAGAGGGTAGATTTTGTTTTGCTAATGATAAAACTGAACTTGGTGATTATGCTTGGTATGTAGAAAATGCTGAAGGTATGACGCATGATGTGGGAAGAAAAAAGCCCAATGCATGGGGACTATATGACATGCATGGCAATGTCTGGGAATGGTGTTTAGACAGATATGCAGAAGATTATAGCAAAACTCCAAGAGATGGTTCTGCTTATGGCGTAGCTAGTGACAAGGGCAGGGTGCTTCGTGGAGGCTCGTATAATGCCGATGCCGATAAATGTTCTTGTACTTCTCGCATAAACCTTGGAAGTGCTGGTAAAAATTACTTTATAGGGTTTAGACTAGTAGAAGAGTTGTAGTCTTTTCTTTTTAAAATAGTGTATAATGGTTCTATGAGTTCATTATTTAAAAACAGAAAACTTGTCATTGCTACTATGCATCAAAAAGAACGTCTCATGCAGCCAATGTTGGAAAATGATCTTGGTGTAAAATGTTTGGTATTGGGCGATTTTAATAGCGATAAATTTGGAACTTTTACAAGAGATATTAAACGTTCAGGAGATATGTTACAAGCTGCAAGAGCAAAACTACAGGTTGCCATGAAGATGTCTGGATGCGACTTGGGTGTTGCTAGTGAGGGTAGTTTTGGCGTGCATGATTCTATGCCTTTTGTACAGTCAAATTTAGAATTAGTACTTTTTATAGATAAAAAAAATAATCTTGAAATAAAAGGTCATCATCGTACCTTAGATACAAACCTTGATGGGAAATATGTCTCAACTATGGACGAAGCTATTACTTTTGCTAAAAAATGTGGCTTTCCTGAACATGGTGTTATTGTGAGAAGAAGTGAAAAAGGGAAATGGTTTTTATATAAAGACATACAAAATATTGATGACTTGAAGACTGCAATTAAAAAGGTTTTATCTTTGCCTTTTACTTCTAAGGTTTTTATAGAAACAGATATGCGTGCATATAAAAACCCAACACGCATGAAGGCTATCAAAAAGGCAACAGAAGATTTGCTACAAAATATACACTCAAAATGTCTAAAGTGTGAAAGTCCAGGTTTTATGTTGACTGATGTTGAAAAAGGTCTTCCTTGTCAAGTTTGTAGCATGCCCACAGCACTAGCAAAGCTTGAGATATATACTTGTAGTAAATGTCAGTATGAAGAGAAAAGAAAAATACTAAAATATGGAGAGTCTGCCGACCCTGGACAGTGCAACTTTTGTAATCCTTGAAGACGATAAAAATTTAGAATCTTGTTTGCAATTATAGGGTAAAATGCTTATATGATGAAAAAAACATTAGTACTATTGATTTTTATTGTCTTTATTGCATGGCTTAACCGAGTATATTTTGGTGTTGCTCTGACAAAAGAAGAAAGTACAAAAAAATATCATGAGAAAAAAGACAAAAGCATAAAAAAGCTTCCTACACATAACGCAGATGCCACAATAGATAAAAAAGAAATTAAAATACTTGAAGCAAAAGAAGTAAAAATAGCAACACTTACGCAACTTTTGAGCGAAAATAGGTTTTATGATGCTATGGCATTTTACCTTGAAAATACTAAAAAAAATTACCTAAAAGAAATAGAAAATTACCTAGTAAACTTAGCAAAGACAAATCCTTCATTAGGACTAGAGTACATGCATGCATTTTTAGATGCTGTACCTGAAAGTATAGTACTAAAATTTATTATCAGTACCTACGTTGCAGAAGAAAGCTATGCTAAAGCTATAGAGTTCATCATCCAAGCCAAAGAAAATTATGTTTCTCAAGGTGAAGATACTAGACTAAAAACACAACTTAAAGATGTAGCTATAAGCTATATAGATAGTCTAATGAAAGTACATGATTATGTCACGCTCATAGCTTTCTTGGAAGACATGATAACCTATGATGGCGATAACAGTTTCTACAGCTACCGACTGGCTCAGATATATATGAAGCTAGATAAAATAGATGAGGCAAGCTTGTTGCTTGACACACTTCAATACGATGAAGTGTATGCACAAAATGTAAAAAGCATGTTAAAAGTCATAGATAAAGCAGAAGAAGAGGATGAATACAAGTACGCCATACCCTTACAAAGAAATGGTGAACATTATACAGTATATGTTTTTTTAGACGGTGTGGAGTTCAATCTTATGCTTGATACTGGTGCTACATATATATTTTTAGATGAAGATAAAGCATCTGTACTATCATTGCTGGGTGAGGATATACGTTTGCAAACAGCCGCTAATGATATTTTGGCTAAAAGAGCTAGCATTGGTCACTTGAAAGTTGGGAATGTCGAGATGTCAAATGTTATTGTAACTATCGCACCTTTTAAAAGAGAAGGTATAGATGGGCTTTTGGGTATGAATTTTTTTAAACAGTTTACTTTTTTCATCAGTCAAGAAGAGAGTATGCTTTATCTCAATCCTAAAGGGGAACTTTAAGTCTTATATAGACATTATGTCTACTATAATCCTACCAGGGTTATGCAACTCATATACATATACTTTCGCATCTTGCTTCAATTCGATAACAAATTTAAAACCACTGCCATCTAGGTACTTGTTTAGGCGTATAGTTTTTACCATATGGTTATCTCGATAAAGTTCACTTTGGTCTCCAGCAAGGGCTGAAAATCCACGGTATCCATCTATAATAGCAGTAATGCGGTTTTTACTTGGCTCATGTGTAAAAATATAGGTTCCAGAATGTTCGACTTTTTTTGTGGGAAGTGTGTCGTGTCCCTCCCATTTGTAGCTGTCAAATATAAGTCTTGCGTAACTAGAACTTTGACCTAGTCTCACTACAGCCATATCTAAGCCATCAGAAACTGTACCGCCAGAGTAACTTTTTATTTTTAGATACCTAGTCTTTTTTATTGCACGCGTTTCTGATACCTTTGATGCTTTTGGAAAGAGTTTTTTTACATCTCTTAGTACAGGAATTTTATTGATATTTGGCAAAAAATTTAGTTTATTTATGATGGGTATATGGGAAAATAAACTTTCATTTTTTGCCAAAGATTTACCCTTTAACTCTAAGACAGAAAAGTTCTTTGTACTGCCTTTATCGATTGTTTTACTTTCTTTGTCCAACTCTTTATCAATAATATTTTTCTTTTGTATTTTTTGCATAGATGTATGCAAAGGAAGCCCTCTTGTCTGACATGCAGAAAGCATAGACCATACAAGTACTAGTAAAAAAGACCATGAAGTTAATTTCATATTATATATACTTACTTTACAAGATTTTCTAAAAGTTTTACCATCATACGTACTCCAGCACCTGAAGCTCCATGAGGGTTTTCTCCCCAAGTATGCTCCACAAAAGCAGGACCTGCTATGTCTATATGCGCCCACTTGTCTCTATGTTCTTTATCTATAAATTCTGAAAGAAATAGTCCTGCTGTTATGGCACCACCATAACGAGTGCTTGAGATGTTACATACATCTGCTATCTCTGACTTGATGGTCTTTTTTAGGTAAGAGTTGAAGTCAAGAGCAGTAGCTAGTTCCCCAGAGTTATGTGCCGAATCAACGACGAGTTTTTGTACCTCTTTGTTATGACCCATGATGGAAGAAGTGTAGTTCCCCACAGCCACCACAGAAGCACCAGTGAGAGTAGCAAAGTCAAAGATGTAATCTGCTTTAACTTCTTGCTGTGCATAGCAAAGTACATCTGCTAAGACCAAACGTCCTTCTGCATCTGTATTGCGTATCTCTATAGTCTTTCCATTTTTTGCCACAAGTACATCATCTGGTTTGTAAGCATCTCCACCTATCATATTTTCAACTGCTCCTACAAAGCCATGTACTTCTATGGGTAAGTCTAGTTCAGCCACTGCCTTCATGATACCTAGTACCGCGGACCCTCCACTTTTGTCTGACTTCATCGTTACCATGAAGTCAGCAGGTTTAAGACTCAACCCACCGCTATCATAAGTAAGACCCTTTCCAACAAGTGTGATTTTCATCTTTGCTTTTTTTGGTTTGTGCGTGAGGTGTATAACACGTGACTTATGTCGGCTTGCACGTCCTACGGCTAAGAGTGTTTCCATCTTTTCTTTTTTAAGATCTTTGGGTTTGAGTATCTTGCATTTAA
>CAZNEJ010000017.1:0-17622 GCA_964571975.1 uncultured Sulfurovum sp.
GCTATAATCACGCAAAATTTGTGTTACAGATAAGGATAGGTATGAAGTTCGAAGATTTCGAAATAGATGAAACAGAAGATTTTGCAGCGATGCTCGAGGAATCGTTTAAAAAGTCAGAATCAAAAAGTGATTTAGTTATAGGTACAATTGTTAAGATTGATGAAAAAGACAATCTAGTCGTTATAGATATCGGTGGAGGAAGAGATGCAAATCTTGACCTTGCGGAGATTACAGACGAAAACGGCACGGTATTATTTGCGGTAAATGATAGTATAAATATTGTGACGATGGGTAGAGGTCGTATTTCGTACAAGGCAGCACTTTCTCGTGTAGCACTAAATGAATTTATCGCTGAGTATGATGAAGAGCAAGAGTATATTATAGAAGGCGTAGTAACCAAGACAAACAAAGGTGGATATGTAGTTGAAGTAGATGGTTTAGAGTTTTTTATGCCTCGTACACTTTCTTATCTTTCGTCAAAAGTTGAGTCTAAAGGTAAAAAAGTAAAAGCTGTTATCGTTAAGGTAGACAAAGAAAAAGGTTCTGTTATTGTTTCTAGAAAAGAACTTATCGAGCGAGATAAAGCTAAAACAGATGAAATTGTTGGGACATTACTTGAAAATAAAGAACCAGTAATCGGTACAATTAAAAAAATTACTTCTTATGGTATGTTTGTGGATGTTGGCGGTATGGACGGACTTGTTCACTACTCTCAAATCTCTCACAAAGGCCCAGTAAATCCTTCTAAATATTTTGCTGAAGGTGATGAAGTAAATGTAATTGCTTTAGAATATGATAAAAAGAAAAGACACCTTTCCTTGTCGATTAAAGATGCCAACCCTGATCCTTGGGCTGATATTGATGCAATCATTGGTGTAGGTGACACAGTCACTGCTACTGTTTCCAACATAGAGCCATATGGGGTATTTGTTGATCTTGGTGAAGACCTTGAAGCATTCCTTCATGTATCTGAAATATCTTGGGATAAAAACGTAAAGCATCCTAAGGATTACTTAGAAAACAATACAGATGTTAATGTTGAAGTCATCGAGATTGATAAAGAAGGCAGAAGACTTAGAGTAAGTCTTAAAAATCTTCTTCCTAGACCTATGGACGCCTTTACTTCTGAAAATAGAGTACATGACATCGTAAAAGGTACTGTGACATCTATTACTGATTTTGGTGCATTTGTTAGAGTAGGTGCAATAGAAGGACTTTTGCATAATCAAGAGATTTCTTGGGATAAATCTAAGAATGCAAAATCAGAACTAGCTATTGGTGATGAAGTGGAAGTTAAAATTATAAAGATTGATAGAGATGCAGGGAAAGTTTCACTTTCTAAAAAAGCACTTGAAGAATCACCTATAAAAGCATTTGCTCAAACACACAAAAATGGTTCTATCGTAACGGGTACCGTAAAAGATACAAAAGACTTTGGTGTATTTATCTCATTAGATGAGAATATTGATGCACTTATTAGACTGGAAGACTTGCACCCATTAAAAGTTGAAGAACTTGAAAAAGGACAAGAGATAAAAGGCGTGATTTCATTTCTAGATGTAAATAATGACAGGATAAGAGTATCTGTTAAAAAACTTGAGCGTCAAGAAGAGAGAGAAGCCATGGACCAATTTAATGATGAAAACGATAAAGATGATAGCATGACTCTTGGTGATGCTTTTGGTGATAAATTTAAAAAATAAACTATAACTTCGCTAGCACATACCATCTACATATGTGCTAGTCTATGCGTTTTCCGCATATCTTCGTACTGCTTAGGTACATTAAAATTACAAAAAAGGTTATGATATGTCAAAAAAAACAATCGTTGTTTGTGACCATATACACCAACTTGGACTAGATATCCTTGCCAATGATTCTGAGATAGAATTGATAAATGCAGCGAATGAGCCCAAAGATACCCTTATCTCCGATATTATACCTCTAGCTCATGTAGCAATTACGCGTTCATCTACAGACGTAAATGATGCTTTTTTAGCAGCTGCTTGTAAGATTACGTCAGTTGTGCGTGCTGGTGTTGGTGTAGATAATGTAGATATCCCTGCTGCTTCCAAACAGGGAATTGTCATCATGAATGTGCCGACAGCTAACACCATAGCAGCAGTTGAGCTTACCATGACTCACTTACTTTCTTGTGTAAGAAAGTTTCCTTATGCTCACAATAACTTAAAGACTGATCGCGTATGGAGAAGACAAGACTGGTATGGTACAGAGCTTAAAGATAAAAAGCTTGGCATTATAGGCTTTGGTAATATAGGCTCTCGTGTTGGTAAAAGAGCAAAGGCATTCGAGATGGATGTGTTGGCTTTCGATCCATATATTGACGCAGCAAAAGCCACTGATTTAGACATTGGATACACTAAGAACTTTGAAGACATATTGGCTTGTGACATTATCACTATCCATACCCCTAAAAACGCTGAAACTATAGGTATGATAAACAGGGAAGAAATAGCAAAAATGAAAGAAGGAGTGATACTTATAAACTGTGCTAGAGGCGGACTCTTTAATGAAAATGCACTTCTAGAAGGGCTTACTAGTGGGAAAATAGCTATGGCAGGCATAGACGTTTTTGATAAGGAACCTGCGACAAATCATCCTTTCTTGGACCTTGACAATGTCACAGTCACTCCACATCTTGGGGCCAACACAAAAGAGTCACAAAGAAATATCGCAATACAAGCTGCAGAAAATGCTATATCTGCAGCCAAAGGAATTTCTTACCCAAATGCTTTAAATTTACCCATAAAAGAGAGTGAGTTACCTAGCTTTGTAAGACCATATTTGGAGCTTGTACAGAAGATAGGGCACATCTCTGCACAGGTCACCAAATCGGCTGTGAAATCCATAAAAATTATGGCTTCAGGTCCTGTGGCTGACTACTTGGAGTCTATGGGTACCTTTGCAACTGTAGGTGTGCTAATGGAGTCCGTAGGAGACCAAATTAACTATGTAAATGCAGAGTTTGTGGCTGAAGAACGAGATGTTAAAGTTATCAAAGAACTAAAGCCAAATAACTCTGGTTTTACCAATAAGGTGTGTGTTAAACTTACAACTGTTCATGGGACTATCTCTATCGCTGGTACTGTATTTGATGACAACGTACAGCGTATCATCGAGATAGATGACTATACTTTGGATGTAGATCCAAAAGGTACAATGATTTTCTTTAGGAATACAGACACGCCTGGTGTAATTGGAGATATAGGAAAGATTATGGCAGATCATAAGCTTAATATATCTGACTTTAGGTTGGGGCGTGACAATAAACAGCAAGCACTTGCAGTTGTACGTATAGATGGTAGGGTTACGAAAGAAGTAATAAAGGCATTGCAATCGTTAGAGGCATGTATTTCGGTGTCTTACGCAAGTATATAGACTTAATTGTGGCAAAATGTATTAGCTACGTTTGTTACAAGCTAAGAAAAAGTAATGTTAAAGATAATTTAATGTTATATGTTGTAGTATAGTAACATTAGGCATGAGAGAAAGCATGCTACGCTAAGTAAAAACCTTTATACTGTGCTATAATAATTTCTAATATCGGAGTGATTGTATGTTTATAAAAAGAATCATGTTTATATGTTTTGTCTTAACGGTATCTCTATTTGGGGGTCTGAAGAACTTAAGTCTTCATAAGGCACTTAAAATATTGGATAAGAATAATTTAGAGTTGAAAATATCACGTTTTAACACACAAATGAAAGCCTATGAAATAAAAGTCGCCAAAGGCCATAGTTATGGAAAGCTAGACGCAAGTGTTACTGCGATACGTTCCAATGATGCTGGTAATGTCTTTGGATTTAAATTGCAAAGCAGAGAGGCAACATTTGGTGATTTTGGTTTTTCAGAATTTGATATGTCTGGACAGACAAATCCTTTACCTGTTGCACCACAATCATTGAACCATCCAGAAGAACGCAACCACTATCAAACAAATATATCTTACATCCTTCCTTTGTATACTGGGGGAAAACTTTCAGAGTATGAGCGAATGAGTGAAGCCATGTATCGTATGAGTATCTATGATACACAAAAACTTTTGAATGAAAAAGTATTTCAAATAAAAAAAACATTTTATGATATTTCTTTGGTAAGTAATTATATTTCCAATCTTTCAAAAATTATACAAAATATTAAACGTTTAGAGTCTATTGTGATAAATATGAAAAACGAAGGCTATGCACAAGATATAGATGTATTGGAAGTGCAAGCGCGGGCTACTGAGGTAGAAAGTATGCATAATCAGGCAATATTAAGCAAGGTTTTGGCCTATCAGTTCTTATCGTTTATACTCAACACTGAAGTGAGCAGTATCAATAAAGTGAATGACATGGTTTCTATGCCAAAATTAAATAAAGAAGAATTAGAAAGTAATAATATAGACATGCAAAAAGCTCTTTTGGGATTGAAAGTGACGCAAATGGCGATTAATGTCGAGAAATCAAATTTTCTTCCAAATGTTGGAGCTTTTGCAGAGTATGGTATGGCAGATGATGCACTATGGAATGAGTTTAGGGATAAGGATGCATATACTATTGGAGCTAAAGTACAGTGGAATATCTTTAATGGTGGCATGGATGATGCTAACCTTGAACGTGCAAAAGTAAATTACATGAAGGTCAAAGAGCAAGTACTCTTAGCAAAAAGTGCTATATTCTTAAAGGTAAAAAAATTGAAAACGGAGATATATTCAGCCAATGCAGATATTAAAAGTTTTAAAAAACAACTATCTTTTGCTAGAAAAGTATATAAAAATTATAAGGCACGCTATAAGGAAGGCATTGTTCCTATTTCCGATGTACTTATAAAGCAGTCTAAGGAATTAGAAATGTTATTAAAGCTATTGACAGTAAAAAATAAACGCAATACAAAAGTTTTTGAATTGCATAGTCTTGTAGGGACAAATAAAAGGGAAAATATATGAAAGCGTTGGGTATTTTAATATTTATGGGGTTTGTAACCGCTTCTGTGAGTGCTATGGAGATTAGCCTAGGCGGTACTGTAGTGTCTGATAACCAAAAGATGCTGACGAGTCGCTATATGGGTTACGTGAAGACTATGGCCGTAAGTGAAGGTGATATTGTTAAAAAAGGAGACCTTATTTACGAGATTGATTCTAAGGAAATAGAATCAGCAGAGCGTCAAGCAGATTTGGCCATCTCACAAGCGAGACTTGCTTGGCAAATGAACAAAAATCAATACAATAACACACTTGTAAATTTGGCACGACATGAGAGACTATATAAAAAAAATATGGTTTCTAAATATGAATTTGAACAGTTGCAACTTGCAGCAAAAAACTTTCAAGATATGGTCAAAATTTCAGAAAAGCAGAAACAACAAGCATTGGCAAAAAAAGATGAAGTTTTAAATCAATATAATTACTTAATCATAAAGGCACCAAATGATGGTGTGATAGTTGAAAAACGATTAAGTGAAGGTGAGATGGCAATGCCAGGTATGCCAGCGGTTATACTTACAGATTTGAGTAAACTTAAAGTGGTATCTGAGCTTAGTGAGACGCAATTAAGATACATCAATATAGGTAAGAAAGTTGAGATAGAAATCCCTTCTATAGGGCTTGAAACTACAGGGGAGATTACAGCGATTGTGCCAAACTCAAATCCGATGACACATAAATTTAAAATCATTATAAAAATTGATGATAAAAGTAGCTCAGTGTATCCAGGAATGTATACAAAAATAATGATTAGGTAGGTGGGGATAGTGAAAAATAATAAAGATGAGATAAAGAAAGAATATGAAGTTATCAACGTTGCAGGAACTTTAGCTAAAGGATTCTTAAAAAATCCACTTACTGCAGTACTCGGTATCTTTATGTTGACGATGGGCTACTTGGCACTCAATATAATGCCAAGAGAAGAAGATCCTCAAATTGCTATTTCTGGAGGTGCGATTATTGTTGCATTGCCTGGTGCAACACCCAAAGAGATAGAAAATGTTATCATAAAACCACTAGAGCGTAAGCTCCGCGAAGTGAATGGGGTAGAACATATTTATAGTATGGCTATGGACAATGTAGGCATTGTAAATGTGATGTATTATATTGGTGAAAATAGAGAAGAATCTAACCTTAAGCTGTATGATAAGGTAATGCAAAACATGGACTCTATGCCTAAGGGCGTGATGCAGCCCTTGGTTAAACCTTTTGATATAGATATAGACATACCTATTATTACAGTAGCCTTTTATCCTAAAGTTGATAAAAATGTAAGCGATGTCTCTTTGTTCGAGATGGTACGTGAGGTGCAACATACTATTAATGCCGTCGATAGTGTTGCAAAGACTACACTAAAAGGTGCAAGAAGGGCACAGTATAATATAGAAGTAGATATGGGGAAACTTTCTGCATATCATCTTTCCTTAGGACAAATCATGCAAGCAGTTCAGTCAGTTGCTGTGGATGTTCCAGATGTTAAAGGGAAAACGAGTGACGGAAGGTTAGTGATTTTTGGGGTTAAGAATGCCATAGATAGTGTGGAAGATGTAGGCTCAGTAATGGTTGCGCAATACATGGGTTCTCCTATTTATCTACGTGATGTTGCCAAGGTCACTGAGGGTATGGATATACAGAACTTTCAAACTGCTAAAATATTGTCTAAAGATGAACACAATGCAACACTTGGAGGAATTGCAAATCAAATCACTATGACGGTAGCTAAACTAGCAGGTACAAATGCTGTATTTGTGGCAGAAGATGTTCTGGAAGTACTCAAAGGGTATGAGAAGCAGTTTGATAATTTGGGTATTGGATACTTAATTACAAGAAATTATGGAGAACGTGCAAATGAGGCAGTCAATGAACTTATGCATCACCTTATTATCACTATTTTGATCATTGCACTGATGCTTGTGTTCGCTCTGGGGTGGAGAGAATCAATTATTGTTACTTTCTCCGTACCTGCTATTTTAGCAGTCACTTTATTTACAGCATGGATGTCAGGGCAAACTATGAACCGTATTACACTTTTTGCCCTACTACTCTCTTTGGGGTTACTTGTGGATGCTGCGATTATTGTGATTGAAAATATACATCGACATTTACACAGTCATGGAGTAGAGGATAAAGAAATGGAAGAGATACTTATAGAAGCAACTGATGAAATTGGAGCACCTACAAATATTGCAACGCTTGCTATTATTTTAACAATGGTTCCAATGGCATTTGTTGGAGGGATGATGGGGTCATTTATGAAACCTATACCATATAACGTACCTGTGGCACTCATAGCATCACTGTTTGTAGCGTATATCTTTACGCCTTATTTGTCCTTGAAATTACTCAAGAAGCCTGAACATAAACCTACAGAAAATCAAGAAGAAACAAAGGAAGTCAAATAATGAAAAATCTAGAAAGTTTTATTTATAATATCCTTGATAGTAAAGCAAAAAAGAATCTAATGATTTTTGCTACAGCAGCAGCTTTTTTTCTTTCACTTTTGATGTTCCCTACAAAGATGGTACTGGCAAAAATGTTACCGGGGAAGAGTGCTAATACCTTTTCCATTTATGTAGATACACCTGCGGGCTCATCTATAGTGCAAACAAAGAGTGTGAGTTCTTGTGTGATTGGTTTTCTAAAAAAAGAGAAAGAAGTAATGAATATTGCACTTTTTTTAGGGCAGGGTATTCCTCTTGATTATGCAGGATTAGTAAAGGGTGCTAGCATGAAGCGTACAGAAAATGTTTCAGAAATATCTATTAACCTTACGGACAAAATGCATCGAGAAGAAGCATCTTTTTTAATGGTACAACGCCTAAGACCAGTGGTCCAAAAAGCATGTGCTTCTTTAGTACGTGGTACAAATATTAAGTTTATCGAACAGCCATCTGGTCCTCCGACACTAGCATCTATAGTAGTAGAGGTTCACGGAGAGGATACTTCAAAGATTAGAAGTCTTGCGGTAGATGTCGCCAGTATACTTTCCAATACAGAAGGCTTGGTTGATATTGATATTATGGCAGATGAGAATTTTGATAAGTTTGAATTGATTCCAGATAAGGAAAAAATAGCACGTTCTGGACTGTCTGTTAAACAAGTAAATAACATCTTGTATCTGGCATTCGAGGGTATGATTATCGCACATAAAAATTCTCAAAATTCACCAGATCAGATCAATATGTTTTTGGTTCTTGATGCAGAGAGTCAGGTATTGGCAAAATCTAATGTAATTACATTACAATCTAAGCTTTCATCGTTAAATCTTATGAATATGAAAGGAATGATGGTACCTTTATCAGAAGTGGTCACTATCAATAAAACAAAATCAAATTATATGATAATGCGTAAAGACCTCTCACGAATGGTTAATGTCATCGCAGAGACTGATATGATTTCTCAGGTTTACCCTTTACTTGAAGCTAGAGATGTGATGCTTGAAAAATTTAAAAAAGACTATATTATTACTAAGGCAGATTTTTCTACGTATATGTTTGATTTTACACTCGAAGATAAGGTGACACATGAAAAATTCCTTATTCGTTGGGATGGAGAGATGAAAGTGACTCTCGATACTTTTAGAGACTTGGGCGGAGCTTTTATTTCTGCACTTATTCTTATATTCTTGCTCTTGGTGATCTATTATAAAAGTTTTGCTATTTCAGGCATAGTATTGCTGGGGTCATTTCTTTCTCTTATTGGGGTGATAGTGGGGCATTGGGTAGCCAATTGGTTTACAACAGAGACATTTTTCCTTACTGCAACATCACTCATTGGGTTTATTGCACTCATTGGAATCTCTTCGCGTAATTCTCTTTTATTGATTGACTTTGCAAAACAACTTATGGAAACACAAGGTATACAGAAGCGTAGAGCTATCGCATTGGCGGCTGCTACTAGAGCAAAACCTATTATGCTTACTGCTGTGGCTATCATCTTGGGGTCTGGATTGCTTGCAGGTGACCCAGTATTTGGTGGACTTGGTGTGGCACTTATCTCAGGGACAGTAGCAGCTGTATTTGTATCTCTCTTTTTTGTGCCTGTACTTATGGACAATACAAAAGCAATGGATTTTGATAAAGTAGATACAGACTGAAGCAAGAGGCTTTAGTCACACAGTAGTGCATTAGTATTTACCCTCTTTAAATCATCAATCTGTTATAATCTGTTTATTATTTTTAAGGAGTTATTATGGCTACAATTGGAATGGGTGATATCAAAAAAGGCGTAAGATTGGAAGTGACTGGTAACCCATATAGGGTAACTGAGGCACACCATGTAAAGCCAGGTAAGGGTGCAGCTTTTGTACGGATGAAAATCAAAAATCTTCAAACAGCTAAAGTTATAGAAAAAACTGTACATGCGGGAGATAAGTTTGATGTGCCTGACTTGGAACAGAAGACAATGCAATATCTTTATGACGATGGAGAAATGCTACAGTTTATGGATACTACTACATTTGACCAGATAGGACTTACTCATGAGCAAGTAGGGAAAGACACTTTTGATTACATGATAGACGGGATGGAAGCAGACATATTGTTTCATGATTCTAAAGCTATCTCGGTAGAAATTCCACAAACGATTACACTTACGGTAGTGGATACACCACCAAACTTCAAGGGTGACTCTCAGGGTGGGAAAAAACCAGCTACACTTGATTCTGGGGCAGTGGTGCAAGTACCATTTTTTATACTTGAGGGGCAAAAGATAGTAGTTGATACTATCGAGGGTAAATACTTAGAAAAAGCAAAATAGATCTTCGTCACGCATACTTACTTAACTTATATGACATTCTGTAAAATCTATAGCAAAAATTAAAGGAACTTTCTTTTTGCTATCTCTTTTTCTTAAACACTTTCTCACAATCTTTTATTATTGCGTCAGGGATTGAGGCTATGGTCATAAACTCTGACATGGTAAGTTCGGGGTACATATATGATATATAAAATTTTGGGTCAAGTATTTTTGCTTTCCCATCTTCTATGAGAATAGGATAGGGAAGCATAGCTGCATTTTTTCGTCCTATTTTTCTGATGAATTTAGCTGTTCTTTTTGAGAGCTGTATGCCTATGAGCGTTGAACCATTGTTTAGGGTCTGCGTGAAAAGTACCTTTTTGTTATCTTTTATTTTTTCTAAGAGGGCTGATCCTGAGGCTACTTCTATCATATCTTGATACTTTGGCATACCATTCATAAACTGATAATTAGGTAGGAGCTGGAATTTGAGGGAATCTTTAGAATTTCTCAAATTAGGAAATTGCTTAATAAGTCTTGCCAAGAGCTTATTGGCTTCTTTATCATTATAAGCATCTTGTAGGAAGCCTTTTGCCATATAGATAGGGTTTGTTATGCTTATGGTTTTGGCTTCTGTGTCTACAAGTACACGTAATGACGCCATAAATCCTCTAATGGGTTCAGATGCCATGCTGACTAATGATTTGTCCGTAAAGACCACGGAGACAAGAGATTCATTTTTATTTATGGGTACTGTTGCGATGACCTCAAAGCCTGCAGCCTTGAGGCCATCTTTTACTTTTGCTACTTCCATAAAAGCACCACGTAAGTGAGCAGAAACTTTACCTTTGTTTATCTCTCCAGCACCTGTACGAGTAGATACTTTTTCATTTTGTTTTTTGTCAAAGCTATGGGGAGTGTAATTTGGTGGAGTACGTTTTGAAAACTTTATACTTCTATCTGCATTTACACTTAGTGTGGAAGAGGCACATTTTTGTACATTGGGTACTTTTGGTACTTTAGGGATAGAGATGCCAAGAATGGTATTTGCAACCTTTATATGCTGTACCTCATTCTGCTTAGGAGAAGGTTTTTTGACTATTTTGACTAACTTTTGTTTCTTTAGCATTTTTTTATGTGTTGCTTGTGGAATTGCTACGGCTTTAGGCTTTTTATCTGAGAGTAGATACGCATGTTTTGTCAGGGGTTTTTCTTTTATTTGCACAGTGTTTGTTTTGGTATTTACTTTGTTTGACGCATGAACAATAGTGATTTCTTTCATACCCAGTTTTGTGAGCATTTTGGGTATTGATGTATCTATTTTTTTTACCAGAGAGAGTCTTTTTTCATTATTTATGCCAAGAGCATTAGAGCAGTTGAGTAACTTTACCATCCCCAATACTATTTTATTTTCACCTTTTGGAATGTACATGTATATATTAAAAGGAACAAATAACGCTGCTTCTGGTCTAGCCCCTTCATTGCCAAGAGTATCGTATGAAAACTCTAGGTGATTGAGGGAATAATTCCAAAAAGCTTCATAGTTTGAGAGTATTTTCTCAGCATTAGCACTAGACCGCATAAAGTCATAAAAGCCTGATACGAGATAGCCTTCATTAGTAAAAGCTAGTTCAAATTCTTTTTGAAATTTATCTATAAAAACATGCATGTCTTTTGGTGTATCAAAATTATATTGGAAATGTAGCATGGTTTGTTTTGCTAGTTTGTTGTAAGGCATAATCTTTTCGTCTCCACCAAGCTCTTGTGCCGTGATGGCATCTAGGGCTTTAAAAGAGGAAGAAAATTTATTTCTTACTTTTTTGTCTTTTATACCTAAGATGTCTAGCATTACTTCTGGTACTAGGTGTCCTATATAAGATGCATTTTCATCAAACTTTTTGTGCATAACAAGGTTAAATGGTGAAAAGCCAGCGATACGTGGTTCTATGTTTAGAAGTGGCAATATAGCACTGTCTTTGATGATAGGCAAACTTACTACATCAAGCGTTGTTGAGTTCCATTTTGTCTCATTGTTATCATGCTGCTTTTTGCCTGAATTGGCTAAGCGAAAGCCTATGCTTTTCAACTTTTTTTCTATGAGGGAATTGTACTGCTTTTCTACATTTCCTTTTGTAGCATGATAGATGGCGAGATTTTTGTTTTCTATATTGTCTGGTGTTTGAGTTGGAGAAGCAACAAGAAGAGAAATAGAGTGGAGTACAGTAAGAGTAAGAATTGTTTTTTGTATCATGATCGTCACAAATATCCTTTAAGATTGTAATCAATAGTGTAGCATAAAATTGATTGATAGCTTTAAGGTAAAGTGATGATTTAAAATGAGTAGTAAGGCAAAAGCTACCAAAAGTAATGATAGCTTTTTGAGTATAAAATGTACTTATAGAGTAAGATTATTTTGTAGCTTCTTTAAGTTTCATGTATTCTGCGTAGTCAGCAGCAGAGATAGTTTTTACTATCTCATGGAGATTGTCCGAAATGGCTTTTGTTGATGTGCTTGTATCAGCAGATATAGTTGATGTTGTTGTGTTTATATTATCAGAGATAGTTTTCACTGATGCTGTTGCATCTGCAGATACAGCTTTTATTGTATTTGCAGTATTGTCAGAAATAGTTTTAGTAGACACTGTTGTATCTGCCAAAAGAGTTGACGTTGTGTTATTTAGGTCTGACGAAACAGTTTTAACTGACGTGCTTGTATCGGCAGATACAGCTTTTACTGTACCAGTAGCATCTTTAGACAATGTCAATGTAGATTCTTTCATTTCAGTAGATGCAACGATAGAAGAATCCTTTAAATCGGTTGTTGTACTCTTGAGTGCATCTTTTGTATCTGCTGACATATCTATAGTAGCAGTTTTAAAATCAGAAGTTGTGTTGACTTCCATTGTTTTTATATCGTCAGATATTTTAACAGTAGAATCTTTTGCATTTTTACTTACTGTACTTACAGTTCTCTCAGCAGATTTTGTAGTCTCAACTACGCCGTCCTTCATCGCAGTGACAGAATCTTTAGCATCTTTACTCATGGAAATAGCAGCATCTTTCATATCTTTGAACATATCTCCAAAGCTAAACTCAGCTTGCACGTTTGTTACTAGAGTAGCTAGAGCTACAAAAGTTGTAATTGTTTTTTTCATCGAATGATCCCTTTTTATTTTTTGATGATAGAACTATATTGTAAATTATATTAAATATAACTTAAATTTATACAATTTACCTTATAATATAATATTTAAATATTATATTATAAAATATACAGATAGAATATTTTGTGAAAGTTCAAAATAAGCGAGCAGAAATAAGATATGTTTTATTTTCAATAAAGTATTATACAATAGCTTATATTAAATATAACTTAAAGTAATCATAGTACCCAATTTATATACTGGAGTAGTTAAGATGAATTTATTTTTGGGAAAAGAGAAGAGTTTTATTTCCCGTACGTACACTGTACGGGAAAAATGTTAGAAAGTCTTTGTACTATTTAGAGGCATTTTTGAGTTTCATGTATTCTGCATAATCTTCAGCTGTGATGGTTTTTACGCTATCAGTTACTGAATCAGAAATAGTTTTTACCGAAGTAGTAGAATCACCAGAAACTGTTTTTACAGAAGCAGTCATGTTGTCAGATGTTGTTTTTACAGAAGCAGCGTTGTTGGTAGACACGGTCTTAGTCGTATCGGATACCGCATCAAAAACAGTTTTTACAGAAGCAGTCGAATCAGCAGAAGCTGTTTTGGCAGCATCTTTTGTATCACTAGAAACAGTCTTTAAAGAAGCAGCTGCATCAGTAGAGACAGTTTTAGTCACTTCATTTACATCTTTAGATACAGAAATTGCTGAGTCTTTCATGTCTTTAGAGGCAATAGTTCCAGCATCTTTCATGTCTTTCGTTGTGTTAGTAATAGATTCTTTAGTATCAGTAGATACAGATACTAGTGAGTCTCTAGTATCTTTGGATGTAGATACTTGGGCAGTTTTGAGATCATCAGATACTTTTACAGTTGAGTCTTTTACGTCAGCACTTACTGTGCTTACCGTTCGTTCAGCTGATTTTGAAGTCTCTACCATACCATCTTTCATGGTTATCACAGAGTCTTTAGCATCTTTGCTTATGCTAATTGCGGCATCTTTCATGTCTTTAAACATATCTCCAAAGCTAAATTCAGCTTGTGCGCTTGTCAATAATGCAGCTACGGCCACAGAACTCGTAATCATTTTTTTCATCGTGTATACCTTTTTTACTTATTTTATGAGACCGAAGTATAGTGTACACGCTATTAAAAATAACTTAAAGTTATCATATTAATTTATATTAATATTAATATAACTTCAGTTTAATTGAATATAATTATATGTGATTGGTTTTCTTCCGCGATGATTAGATACAATTTAAAATTAACCTATAAAAAAGACTGCAATCTTTGGATGATTATGATGTATTTTGTATATGATTAGAGTAAAAAGAGTGAAGGCAGTAAAGAATGAAGAAAATATGCATAGCATGTATGGCGTTTTTGACCTTAGGTTGGTCCGAAGGATATACCCAAGGTGATAGAATATTGGACATGCAAAAAATGGCACAAGCAATGCAAGATATACAGTCAGGGTTTTTCTATAACAATTTAGACATTGTTACGGCTGGGACAAAAGACTTGAAGGATACCATAGTTAAAATTGGGCCTACACATGGAGAAAAAACTTCAAAAGATGTTTATGAACGTTGGATAAACAATAATACTGCAATGACAAGCAGAATACAAAAAAAGATCATAAAATACTCAGATACAATGGTAGGGCGTTTTAAAGATGGTGATGCAATACAAGCATTAAATGTGTATAATAGAATAACGGCAGAGTGTATGAAGTGTCATATTAGTTTAAGAAAGTGGTAGGAGATATAAAATGAAAAAATATTTGGCTTTAGTGTTGATTGGTGGGTTTTTGTGTGCTAGTGAGATAAATATAGGCAAACCAAACCAGAGTAGCAGCAAGATAAAACTTACAGGTACGGTTGTCTCAGATGGGCAACAGATGATTGGTTCTAGGTTTATGGGATATGTCAAAAAAGTATTTGTAAAGATAGGAGATAAAGTAGAGAGAGAGGACGATCTGTATGAGATGGAGTCAGCAGAGTTTGACATGATGAAAATGCAAGCTGATGTTATGCTAGAACAATCTAAAACCATGGTTGAATTTTGGAGAGATAAGCTTAAGCGGGTGAATACTAAGAAAAACAGACTGCAACGTAGCTATAGAAACGATAATAAGATTAATTTTATGGATATGGCAGATTTGGATGCAGAAGCAGCGAATGTTCAAACCATGTTGAAATCTATGCAAGTCATGGTAAAAGAAGCCAACATTAGAGTCAAGCAGATGGCAAGTACCTATAACTATATTAAGATGAAAGCACCTTCTGATGGGGTTGTGGTTAAACGCAATATAAAAGTTGGTGACATGATAATGCCTGGCATGCTTGCTATCATGTTAGTAGATATGGAAAGTTTAGAGATAGATGTGTCTATCTCGGAAAGTCTTATCTCTAGAGTAAGAGAGGGGCAGAAAGTTTCTATCGAAATACCGTCCATTAATTACAAAACAACAGGGGTCATACATGCCATAGTCCCCGATGTCAATCCGATGACACATAAAATAAAAATGCGTATACATTTTGAAAGAGGAGATGAAAATATATTCCCAGGGATGTATGCAAAGGTAACAATATAAGTACGTAATTCAAAAAAAGGTATATTGCCTTCTTTTGAAACATTGTCAAGTCTATTCTTCTTGTAACAGTTTTTCCTAATATTTTTAAAACTTATCTTTATTTATCGTTAAAATATATTTCTATACTATACTTTGTTATCTAAATAATAAAAGGATATAAATGAAAAAAATATTTGAAATAGGACTTTTTGTCCTACTAGGTGTAAGTTGCTCGATGGGTGTAGAAAAGACCGTGCAGGTCTCTATGCCAACTGTGGAAAAAAAGTCTGTTATATTGTATACAATAAAGGGAAATGCAGAAGAGAAATACAACAAGATGATGAAGGAACAACTTAAACCCATAGGATTTTTAGCACCAGACCCTAGATCTGGTGTAAACAAAGTGTATAAGAAAATGTATGGAAAGACTACGCTTGATGGGCTGTCTTTTATGACAATAGTAGATAAAAAAGGTATCAAACCTTTACTTAACATAGACCCAACAATCGCAGCATTTAACCCTTTTAATCTTTTGATGTATAAGCATAAAGACAAAAATGAAACTATTATTTCTCACCTTACAACGGACGCAGTATTTGATATGCTTGGCAGCACAAATCAAGAAGTAAAAGATGGATACATCAAAAGTATGGCAAAGATAGATGAACTTGTAGTAAAAAACTTTCCAGATGCGAAAATATCTTACGCCACATATGAAAAATCAGCGGCCGATACGATGATGAATTTTGAATATGAATTCAAAAGACCAGAAGACCTTATGGATTTCATCGATGAAATTCAAGAAAAAGTAGAAGATACATTTACTGAAAAAGGCTACATTATGGCTGGATTCTTTAACTTTAAAGAAACATTTGATGGTTCAAAACTTCTTCCTCAGATGGATGAATTTTGGACATTCTCTCTTTGTCACTTCAAATACTCTTATGCATTTTTTGACAACGAGGGAGCAAGACCAGAAGCTGCTGTATTTGCCCCTTGTACGATGTATATGTATATACAAAAAGGTACAAATAAACTAGTAGTTGGTATGCCAAGACTGCAAAACTGGATAAGTATGTTTGATATCAAAGATAAAGCACGCATAGAATACAATCAGAAATTAGATAAAGAGATAGTAGAGATTTTCAAGGCAATGGGTTTCAAAGATGTTGAATCTACAGCATTTACACCTATAAAACTTTAATACTATCAAAGCAAAGGAGAAGCTATGGCAGCAGTATTATTGCCTTTGGCAAAAGGTTTTGAAGAGTTAGAAGCAGTGGCACTTATAGACGTTATGCGTCGTGGTGGCATAGAAGTGCGTGTTGTTTACTTGGAAGATGAAGTACAAAAAGAACTTGTATTGGGTGCAAATGGCATAACAATACAAGCAGATATGTCTATCAAAAATGTCATTTCTGATGATTTTGATATGATGGTGCTTCCTGGAGGATGGGATGGTACTTATGCACTAGCCCAAAACAAACGTGTCATAGAACTGGTACAAGAGTTTAAAGCCAAAAAAATAATAGGAGCCTTGTGTGCAGCTCCTTTTGTACTCAAAAAAGCAGGTGTACTTGGGTCTGACTACACTTGTTATCCCGGTGCAAAAGACGAGATAGACCATCCAGGCTACAGAGACGATGCGAAAGTAGTCACAGATGGTAATGTCATGACATCACAAGGACCTGGCACAGCTGTGTGTTTTGGACTGGCTATTGTTGAACGTCTTGTTGGGTTTGATAGTATGCAAGCTGTTAAAGATGGGATGCTTTTGGATTATTGTGAGTAAATAAATATTATGAACCAACCCTGCCACTGTAAATCAAAAAAAACATTCTCAAAATGCTGTGAACCATTTCTAAGAGTGCTACAAGTACCTACTACATCAGAAGAACTCATGCGGTCACGTTACTCGGCATATTGCTTGGGAGATGTGAATTATTTGCAGGCGACTACACATGAGCATACATGGGCAGATGAGGAACTAAAGTTCATACAAGATTGGGCTGACAATAGTACTTGGCAACATTTGGACGTGGTTCAAAGTAGAGATGATATGGTGGAGTTTAAAGCGTACTATATCTTTGAGGGCAAACAGCACCTGCACCATGAGAAATCTAGCTTTTTAAAGGTGGGTGACATGTGGAAGTATGTAGATGGTGAGGTATATG
>CAZNEJ010000018.1:0-17114 GCA_964571975.1 uncultured Sulfurovum sp.
TTCTCTACATCTTCTTTTAACTCTACATCTATTCTAGCTCTTACTGTTGCATCTAGTGCCATGATGTATCCTTTTTATTTTATTGTAGCACAAATGAGCTACAATTGCAACATTACACCTCTGTTTGATTTTCCAATATCAAATACTCTTCTATCATCATGCATACTTTTGGCACACCTGTAGTTGCAGGTTCATGCAGTACTGTTTTAAAATGTATATCATGGCTTGGGTCTGCATCTAGGTTATTTAAAATAGAGTTATTTACTGTACGTGCTAGTGAGGCTGTGTCTATGACTTGCCCTGAAGTACCAAGAACCACAAGCATATCTGCCACTGTAGTAAGTACGCTTAAAAACGCATACTTAGGTGCAGCCTCGCCAAACATCACAACGTTATGACGTACATCCTTACTGTGACATTTGGGACATTGCTTGCCCACTTGACTCTCATACCCTACCCTAAACTCTGCCTCACAACTCTCACACCTAAGGTCTGTCAGCGTCCCATGTAGATGTATGACTTCTTTGCAGCCTGCTTTCTCTAGCAAATTATCTACATTTTGTGTAAGCATTACTATGTTATTTGGGTAGGTGTTTTTCAAGTTTGCTAGTGCTATATGTGCAGTATTTGCTTCCTTGTCTTCTAGGTCTGCACGTCTTGCATCATAAAAGTCAGACACTTTTTGACGGTCAGCTTCCCAGCCTTGCACAGAACACACTTCTTCTACAGAGTAGTTTTCCCATAAACCATCATTGTCTCTAAAAGTTTTTATACCAGACTCAGCAGATATGCCTGCACCACTCAATATATATATTTTCTTAGTTTGTTTTGCATCTTTCATTTGCTTATCCTGTCTATTATTTTAACGCTTCTTGTACGGCCAATGCCTGTACATGTTCTTTTACATCATGACAACGCACGATGCTAGCTCCATTTTCCACGGCTTTGAGGTGAATAGCCAATGTACCCGCTAAACGCTCTTCAACAGGCGTAGGCACTATGTTGTCTATCATAGATTTCCTACTAGCTCCTATCAACACTTCGCAGCCAAAGACTTTAAAATGTGCCATATTTTTGATGAGTGTGATGTTATGCTCTAGTGTTTTACCAAATCCTATACCTACATCCAGTATGATATTTTTTCGCTCCATCCCTAAGTCTTCACATTTGGCTATACGTTCTTCAAAAAACTCAGACACCTCAACCATCACATCATCATAGCTAGGATTTTTTTGCATGGTTTTAGGTGTACCTTGCATGTGCATGATACAAAGTTTTGCATCATATTTTACTGCTAGTTTTATGATATTTTCATCACTAGCACCCGTGATGTCATTGATAACAGTAAATCCACTTTTTAGAGCATATTCAATCACTTCAGGTGTATAGCTATCTACAGAAAACACCGCTTTTTCATACAATTTCTTAGAAGACACAACATCGCAGATAGGCTTCATGCGAGATAACTCTTCTTCCATACTTACCGCATCTGCATCAGGACGAGAAGATACTGCACCTATATCTACCATATCTACTCCATCACTTATCATCTGTTTTATTTGTACAGTAGCATCATCTTCTAAAAATCTAGAGTCTTCAAAAAAGCTATCGTCATTGGCATTAATCACGCCCATGATTTGTGTACTATGCTCCTGAACAGAGAGAAATTTTTTAAGCCCAGTAGCTACGTCTTTAAGACCAAAAGGCTGCGCTAGCTCTTTTTTAGAGAGAGTTTCCATATGTTTACGCGTCCCCACAAGGAGACAATCATATAAAGGCTTCTCACAGAGTATAACCCCAGAAGGCACTGCCAAGTCCGCCCCAATGCTCAGTGCATCTTGCTTAAGTATGTTTGCCGCAGGACACTTAAGGTCTTTTATGAAAAAATACAACAACTCCATTTTCTTCGCCATAATACCTACACCACCAGACTCAACGCCCAGTATCTTAAGTGTAGACTTTTTATCTGTCATGTTTTCAAGTTTATAAATGTACATACATGCCCTTCATAAATCACACAAATATGTGCGATGCAAATATTTTACCTTTTTTTACGAGCCAATAACTTTAAGAGTAGAGTATTGAGTATAAACTGTGGAGGAGAGCCCATATCTAAAGCCACAAAACACTCAGAAAAGAGAGAAAGTGTTCTGTCGTCTAAATGGTAACCATCAGAACCCATCGCTTCTTTGCTTATGCGTTCTACTATAATACTCATCTCCTTTGCATTTGTACGTTTATGTGCTTGTATGAACTCATATACGGAAGCTAGTGAAAGTTGTGCCAACGACAAGCCCAATGCCTCTTCTTCTTTTATCTGCGAAAGCACGGTGATAGGCAAGCGAGAACGTATGGTGTCCAACACGGTAGACTTTGAGTTAGTTATGAGTATAAACTCTTTGTTTTTAGGAGGCTCTTCTATCACTTTAAGTAGTTTATTTTGCACTATGGGAGAAAAGGTCTTGGCTGCCAATATAATAACAGTTGTCTCCTCACTAGCCATATATGCTTTTTCTATAGCATGTTTGGCATCCGTGACAGAAAAAGCTTTGTCCTCTTCTATAATTTTTACTATACGCTCATCGGTTCTTTTTGCCTCAAGTAAAGCAATAGTATCATCAATATCATGGGAAATAAGTACTTGAGAGGTTAAAGTCATGCTTCTAAATCTAAGTCCCCAAAAAGTGCCGCAGAAAGTGTCTTGTCGAAAAGTTTAAAAAGTTGTAAAAGCTTAATATCTACAAGCTCATCAGAGGAACGAAGTGTAAAAGAGTTCTGTACTTCTTCGTCCATCACCCACAAAAAACTCTCTTCACATCTATACGCTAGCTTTGTATACGTATGATTACCTTTGCCTATGTACCAGATATAATAACCATTAGGATAAGAGATATCTAGCATATCTTCGAGCAGTTCTATCTCCTTTGTATTGCTAACACCTTGCAAGTTTGGGAAGCATTCTGAAAGTTGATAAAAAGGCATAAGAGGTCTATTTTTACTAAGTTCGTTGATGCTGTTTAGGATGTATTTTCCAAACCACTTGCGATGCTCATCTGTCACAATCAACACAGTTTTCCCTTCTATGCTTTGAGAAACAGCTGATTTAACCAAGGGAGCCCACTCATAACGATACTCTTCCATCCATGAGAAACATGATTCTTCTTCTCTTATGGTATCAAGTGTCCACTTGAGTAACTGTTGCATTATTTATCTAGCTCATATGCTGCGTGTAATGCACGGATGGCTTGTTCTCCATGTTTTTCATCTACTACCATAGAAACTTTTATCTCAGAAGTAGATATCATTTGTATATTGATATTTTCCTTCGCCATGACTGTAAACGCCACCGCCGCCACTCCAGTATGAGATTTCATCCCAACACCTACAACAGAGACCTTACAAACATGCTCATCAAAATCTACACCTCCGATGTCATGGTCAAATGAAGCCATCAGTTTTTTTGCATTTTCATGGTCAGACTGTGGCACGGTAAACCCAAGGTTTGTTGAGCCATCTGTACCCATGTTTTGGATAATCATATCTACGTTGATGTTTGCCTCGGCAAGCATCGTAAAAATCTCTGCAGCTATACCTGGTCTATCTGACACGTCTCTTAAACTCACTCTTGCTTGATTTTTATCCAACACAACACCCGATACCAATACTTCTTCCATATTGTCACTCTCCTCTGAAATAAGTGTTCCCACATTGTCGGAGAACGAACTTTTTGCGTACAGTTTTACGCCTAATTTTTTTGCCAACTCTACTGAACGGCTTTGTAGCACCTTTGCCCCCAAAGAAGACAACTCCAGCATCTCATCATAAGAGATATTGTCTAGCTTTTTTGCCTTTGGTTCTATGCGTGGATCCGTTGTATAGATGCCATCAACATCAGAGTAAATCTCACACTGGTCGGCTTCTAGTGCACCTGCTATGGCTACAGCAGAAAGGTCAGAACCCCCACGCCCAAGTGTAGTAATAGAGCCATCTTTATCCACGCCCTGAAAGCCTGCGACTATCACTATCTTACCTGCATTAATAGCATTTTGCATCGCTTTTGGGTCTATGGAAGTTATACGTGCATAGGTGTGGGTATTGTCCGTGACTATACCTGCTCCACGTCCTGTCATAGCCACTGCATCATAGCCTCGTGCCTGCAGGGCTATGGACATCAACGCAGCAGTCACGCGTTCACCTGAAGAGAGCAACATATCCATCTCTTTTTTTGCAGGTTGTGAAGTAAAATGCTCCGCAAGCCCTATGAGTTTATTGGTTTCTCCAGACATAGCTGAGACTACCACTACGATGTCATCTCCTGCAACTCTCGCTTTTGCCACACGATTGCAGACATTTTCCATGCGTTCTACATCTCCGACGCTTGTGCCACCATATTTCTGTACTACTAACATGCTATATCAATCCCTCGCCTATAAAATAATCAATCACTCTACGATAAACTTTACGCTTAAAATAGGTTACCTCTTTAAATACATCTTCATACTCTACAAATTTGTACTCTACAAACTCTGGGATATGATACGCGCCCAAGTCTATCTCTGCACCATCCAATAATCTTACTAAAAAATATTTCTGTGTTTGTCCATCAAAATCATACAGTTTTTTACTCCGTGTCTTTTCAGGAAAATCATACGAAATCCACTCTGGAAACTCTCCTAAGACTTCTACATCATCACAGCCAATCTCTTCTAACAATTCTCTTTTTATGGCTTCTCTAGGGGTTTCGCCCTCGTCAATCCCACCTTGGGGAAATTGCCATGCATTCTTAATGTCCGTTCGATGGGCTACAAAAAACTCACATACATCTGGGTACCTAGAAGAGAGTATGACTGCTGCAACATTGGGTCTGTAACGCTTCGTGCTAGGCATATTTACTCTTTTAAAATCATATTATGGTATATTTTCAGATATTATTTTATCTAAAATCTGGTTACAAGCATTTGAAAGGTGTTCAATTTGTTAGTGTATATACACATCCCATACTGTGATTCTAAGTGCAACTACTGCTCCTTCAACACTTACGTAGACAAGTTTGATACACGTGAAGACTACATGCAAGCCCTACACATGCAACTAAGTTCTGAACTCAATCGTTTTAATGCACAAAAAGACAGTATAGAGACAGTATTTATAGGCGGTGGGACACCTTCTACCGTAGATGCAGAACTCTATACACCCATCTTTAAACTACTCGAACCCTACCTTCAGGAAAACGCAGAAATCACCACAGAAGCTAATCCAAATTCGGCAACAAAAGAGTGGCTAGAAGGCATGAGAAACTTAGGGGTCAACCGTGTCAGTTTTGGTGTCCAAAGCTTTAATGTAGAGAAACTAAAAGCCCTAAACCGTGCACACAATCCAGAACAAGCCAAAGAAGCCATACTCCACGCAAAGTCACTTGGATTTAAGCATCTTTCCTTAGATTTGATTTATAACTATAAAGGTGACACAAAAAAGCTACTTATGCACGACATAAACACAGCCTTTAGTCTCCCCATAGACCATATATCTGCCTATGAACTTACTATAGAAGATGGTACAAAGTTCTCTGCCACACCTGAAGTAAAACAAGAAGATGAAAACCTTGCTTTTTTTGTCACAGAACAAATAGAAAAACGAGGCTTTAAAGCCTATGAGATTTCAAATTTTGGTAGATACCAAAGCAAACACAACAAAGGTTACTGGGAGATACAAGACTACATAGGTGCAGGAGCTGGTGCTGTTGGGTTTTTAAAAGACAGACGTTTTTATCCTCAAACCAATATAGATATGTACATCCAAAACCCATTGAAAGTCACAGAAGAGATACTTACAGAAGCTGAGTTACTCACAGAGAAAATATTTCTAGGTTTGCGTTCATGCATAGGCATAGAAAAAGCTTCACTATCTAAAGATATGCAAGAAAGAGCAACATTTCTTTGCAATAAAAAGAAACTCCTTTGTGACACTAGACACTACTATAATGATAATTTCTTCCTAGCAGATGAACTCTCACTCTACATTTTAGGATAATCTGTTAAACTACAACAATTAAAACTCTAAGGCTACCCCATGTTTGGAATCGGTTTTACCGAGATACTTCTCATTTCTATCATCGCTATACTCTTCTTAGGGCCAGATAAATTACCTGGTGCATTGGTGGAGGTGGGCAAGTTTATAAAGTCTGTAAAAAAGACTGTAAATGAAGCCAAGAGTTCTTTAGAAGAGGAGATGAAAATCTCTGACCTTAAAGAAGAAGCGCTCAATTACAAAAAACAACTCACCGACGCAACAGACGAACTAAAAGATTTTAAAAACATTTCTTTTGATGATGAAGATGATGTAAGTTATGATGATGAAATCTCAGAAAAATCTCCTATGGCATATGTGTCTTCTTCTGATAAAAAAACTGAAGCCAAAGAAGATAAAGAAACAAAGATAGAAGAAGAAAATGACATAGTAACTTTCCAAAAACCAACAAAGAGCAAAACAAAAATAGCCCAAAAGACCATAAGTAAAGAAGAGAAACAAAATGACAACAAAAAAGATGCCTAATGTTTGATGACCTTAAACCCCATCTTGTTGAACTACGTAAACGACTGGGGCTTTCTGTTCTTTCTGTCTTTATAATGTTTATTATTTCTTTCATATTTCATGCACATATCTTGGCATGGATTACTGCACCTCTCAATGAAGCCTTAACTCAAGTAGGTTTGGTCATAGAAGCCAAAGGTCAAGCAGAGTGGAAGATACAGCAAACTGACGAAAATGGCACAAAAAAAGAAAATCTTCCTAGCGATGCAAAAAACTCTTCCAAAAACTCTGCTAAAGATTATGCACAACAAGCTTCTACCTCAGCAAACACCCTGCATAAAACACTACATAAAGCATCTTTAGTAACAAATAATCCAGAATTAACTTCTTTGCTAAAAGATGCTTCTATCTCAGCAAAGCATACGGCTACAGCTACAGAAAAACTAGCTACCCTGCTAGATGATGTCAACCAAAGCGTCGACAATGCTTCTAAAAAAACCTTTGAAGGCATGGTAACTACACACCAGATAGGTGGGGTGTTTTTCGTAGCCCTTAAAGTCTCATTTTTTGCAGGTATCTTAGCGGCTCTACCTTTCATACTCTATCAACTTTGGCTCTTTATCTCTCCAGGTTTATATGCCAATGAAAAAAAGATGGTTATCCCTTTTGTTGCAGGTGGTTCCGTTATGTTTATGATAGGTGTACTATTTGCCTATTATGTTGTCACGCCTTTTGGCTTTCAGTTTCTCATTACTTTTGGGTCATTTCTGTACACGCCACTCATAAACATAGAAGATTATGTAGGTTTCTTCACCAAGATTATGATGGGCTTTGGTATTGCATTTGAACTTCCAGTCTTTGCTTACTTCTTGGCTCTCCTAGGTCTCGTAACAGATAAAACGATGAAAGATTTCTTCCGCTATGCTGTGCTTATCATTTTTGTATTGGCAGCTCTACTTACACCGCCAGATGTACTTACTCAACTTCTTATGGCAGCACCACTCATCATACTTTATGGTCTATCTATCCTTATAGTAAAAGCTGTAAATCCTCATATAGACGATGATGAAGATGAAAAAGAAAAAGAAAGCGAAGAAGATACAAAATAATGTCCCTTGACCTACTCACTCAAAACTACGACTATGTACTTCCAGATGGCTTCATAGCCACCTCTCCTGTGCATCCTAGAGACCATGCAAAGCTTCTTGTTTACGACAGAAAAACAAAAACCATCACTCATACTACATTTCAAAACCTTTTAGATTTTGTACCCAAAAATTGCGATGTTTTCCTCAATGATACTCGCGTCATCAAAGCACGCGTATTTGGACAAAAAGAACCTAAACATACCTCTAAGTCAGGCGTGACCCAAGGTGCAGGTAAAGTAGAACTACTTTTCAATAAACCTTTAGATGCACATCGCTGCCTAGTACTTATAAAAGGGAAAGTGCAAGTAGGTACTATACTTTACTTTGATGATACACTTCAAGCTACCGTCACAACCCTAAATGAAGACGGCTCACGTGTAGTAACCTTTAAACATAAAGAACAAATGATTCGCTTTGAAGAACTTGTCTTGATACTAGATAAGATAGGACATGTTCCTCTTCCTCCCTATATAAAAAGAGAGGACAACAAAGAAGACGAAACTGACTACCAAACGCTCTTTGCTAAAAATGCAGGAGCAGTTGCTGCTCCCACCGCCTCACTACATTTTACTCCTGAACTTTTTGCCGCACTTGAAGCTAGACACAACACACACAAAGTGACACTACATGTCGGTGCAGGTACATTTAAACCCGTTGATGCAGAACAAATACTAGACCATCCTATGCATTCGGAATACTTTAATATACCTCAATCCTCTGCTAAAGTATTGGACTCTGATATTGCACTTCTTGCCATAGGAACAACCGTAACAAGAACCATAGAACACTATGTACGTACTAGCCAAACCATGGGAGAGTGTGACTTGTTTTTAAACCCATCCAATCAACCCAAAAGAGTCACGCATCTACTTACTAATTTTCATTTGCCAAAAAGCACATTGATTATGCTCGTTTCTGCCTTTGTAGGAAGAAAAAAGACCTTAGACTTATATAAAGAAGCTATAAAAGAAAAGTATAGATTTTTCTCTTATGGTGACGCAATGTTGATACTTTAAGCTTGTAGTAACTACGAAGGAAAGACATGAAATATATTTTGATATACATCTCTATACTGCTGCTCTTAGTAGGATGTTCAGAAAAAATAGTCAAAAAGCCATATAGATACCCTAACTATAACATCATAAAACCAGAAGTTACACTTAGAGCAAAACGAAAAAATATTCAAGAGCTACTGCTTTCTTACCTTGGCAAGCCGTATGTTTGGGCAGAAGAAGGACCTGATGCTTTTGACTGTTCAGGCTTAACCTACAGCATATATGGGCAGATGGGCATAATAATCCCAAGAACTGCTAGTGAACAAGCTAAAATGGGGAAACGTATCTCTTTTGAAAACCTACATTATGGTGATTTAATCTTTTTTGGTTCCACAAATAGACGAAGTTCTCGCATTAATCATGTTGGCATCTATTTGAATGATGGATGGTTTGCACACGCAAGTAGTGCAAGTAGAAAAGTAACTGTTTCTCATTTTGAAAAAGAGCCAAAATATGTCAAAAGGATAAAGCTTTCTAGACGCTACCTAAGTACAGATGAACGCTCACAATATATATCATGTGACGTGCCACTTCAAAAGATGAAAATTGTAGACCATCGATACACTACACCATGGAAAAAAGGCATGCGTTTACCCAGAAAAGCTGTGCCATAGAAAAACGATAGCACCCATATATTAGCAAATATTAAAGGTATTTACCTATAATAGCTTTATGAAAAAACAAATTATTATTCTTATTCCATTACTTATACTTTTTTTACTCTCAGCTTGTAGTCAAAAAAAACCTCCGCATCACCCCAAAAATCCGAACTATAAAATCATAAAACCAAAAGTCAAATACAAACCTAGTAAAAAAAACTTGGAAAAGATGGTTAAAAAGCTACAGGGAAGTCCTTATGTCTGGGCAGAAGAAGGGCCATACAACTTTGACTGCTCAGGATTTACCTATTACATGTATGGAAGTATGGGCATAGACATCCCTCGCGTATCACGACATCAAGCTAAAAGAGGCAAACGCATAGCAGTCAAAGATTTACAATATGGAGATCTAATTTTCTTTGCTACAAGCAAAAGAAGTTCTAAGAAAATTACCCATGTAGGTATGTATATGGGTGATGGGTGGTTCACGCATGCTAGTACAGTAAAAAATGAAGTTATATACTCTAACCTTTTTACTTCGCCTTACTACAAAAAAAGACTTCGTATTTGTCGCCGTTATCTGCCAGATACCCCCAAAAAGTCTCCCAAAAAGTCACTAAGCAAGCTGCCCAGACAAGCATCATGGACAAAAGCCTCACCTGTAGCTATAAGTCAAGACAAAAAACCTACACCTGTAACAAGTAAAGCTATTGTTATGAGGACGGCATTAAAAGAGAGATCTTCTACAAACGCCAACTACTATGTCCAAGTGGGGTCTTTTATCGGTTCTCCTAGCCCTAGCATTATCTACAGTATAAAACGTCATGGATTTATGCACAAAATCATTACATACCCAAGAGGTGCTAAACAAATTTCTAAACTTCTCATAGGGCCATACCGTCAAATGATTGATGCCACTGAAGCCTTAAAGACTGTCAAAAAACAAATTCAAAAAGATGCTTTCATCGCTGAAATACGCTAATGGAAGCAGTCATAAAAATAGCCTGTATAGATGTTGGATTAAAACGTATAGGTCTTGCCATTTGTCTTGATGGAAGCATTGTGCTTCCCCAAAATGCCATATTTCGTAAAAACCGTAACCAAGCTGCACGCGACATCAATATATTCTTAAAAGAGTGGCAGATAGAAAAACTTGTCGTAGGGTTACCCTTAGATGCAAAAAACTCAGAAGAGATGGAAAGACGTATTAGACATTTTGTCTCACTACTAGAGCTCAGCATACCTGTAGCCTATCAAGATGAACAAAACTCAAGCATAGAAGCCAAAGAATTAACACAAGGCATCTTTAGACATAAAAAGGATGGAAAGATAGACTCTATCGCTGCAAAGATTATCTTAGAAAGATATCTAGGTTAATTTATCTTCTTCTAAACTTTTTATAAAGTCCAAAAAGTATAGGACCATAACGAATGACTTTTCCTATAATATTTTTCATATTTTCTCCTTTACAATTTTTCTTTTAACTCTTGTATGCGTGCATAGGCTTTATCTATACTCTCAACTTTCACTTTACCAGATTTCAATAAATCCATCACTGTGCCTACAAGCTTTTTAGTACTTTTTACTTTTCTAGGGTCTAGTTGATTGCCTATGAGCAAGATGTCATTTCCTGCATTTATAGCAAGTTTTAGTGTATTTTTTAAGCCAAATTTCTTAGAAATGGCTCCCATTTGTAAATCATCAGTAATCACTACCCCATGATATCCTAATTTCCAACGTAATATTTTTGTAATAGTTTTATAAGAAAGACTTGCAGGATATTTGTTGTCCAAATTTTTATTAAAAACATGTGCCACCATCACTGTGTCAGCCTTATCTTTTAGCAAGCGGTACGGCTCAAGTTCCACTTTTTTCCACAAACTAGTCACATCAACAAAACCTTTGTGCGTATCTCCCACAGAAGAACCATGCCCTGGAAAATGCTTTATAGATGTAAGCACTCCATTAGCGTGCATAGCATCTATAAAGGCTGAAGCATACTTCGCAACCATCTTTGGGTCTTTACCAAAAGAACGCCCTAGTCCATGTATAACATGATTTTTCATGTTTATATCCAAATCTACCACTGGTGCCAAATCATAGTTAATACCTACAGACCGAAGTTCTGCACTCATTTTTTCATAGGTACTTTTAATTTGGCTTTGATCCATTCTAGCTACATCTGATGCCTTAGGAAACTGACCATAAAACCCATATTTACGCTTAAGTCTTTGTACCTTGCCACCTTCTTGGTCTACAGCTATAAGTAGCTTCCCATCTGCAGAACATTTTTGCAGTTGCTTGGTAAGTTTTGAGAGTTGATTTTTAGTCCATATATTTTTTGCTTTAGATTTATCGACAGGATTGTAGTCAAACAAAATGACTGCCCCTACATTGTATCTCTTGATATCTTTACATATCTGACTATCTTCACTGGCTGTTGTACCGTAAAAGCCTATCATCAACATCTGACCTATTTTCTTTTCTAGTGTTTGAGCATAAAGTGTTGTAGCAAGTATAAGTAGTAAAAATGAAGCTTTTTTTATCATCTAAAAATATCCTTAAAAATTATTTATTTTATTATACTATCACAAGCCTTTATTTGTATACGGTTAACCTACATTGCTTACAATACATCTTAAGAACACCTAAAAAACATAAGTATTCTCTCTCCCCTTTGAAAATATTTTCCTCCTTTTAACTCTTAGGTGTTCTTTATTATGTATAATAAACTTCATACATTCCAAAATATAAATTAAAAGGTTTCACTTCATGATAAAAAAATTACTTCTAACAACACTTCTTCTTCTAAATCATGCATATGCTATCGAAGATAAGCCTAAAATGCCTATCATGTCCATCACTGACACAAATGGCAAAACCTACAAAGTAACAGGTACTCACCAAGGTCTCAATATAGAAGGTTTAGAAGGTAAGGTTATTTTTCTTGAGTTTTTTGGTCATCAATGTCCTCCATGTTTAGCTTCTATCCCTCATCTTATAAAATTACAAAAAAAGTATAAAGACACTTTAGCCATTGTGGCAATCGAAGTACAAGGATATAGTGCCGCACAAGCAAAAGCATTTGTCAAAGAAAAGGGCATAAACTATATCGTAGCGGCAGAAGAGAACGCTTCTAGATTATTAAGCTACATACAACAAAGAGCACAATGGAGAGGTAGCATTCCTTTTTTAGTAGCCCTAGACACAGAAGGTACTGTTCAATTTGTTCAAGCAGGCATGCTTCCAGAAGAATCTCTTGAAGACCTTATATCGCAACTTTCAAGTAAAAAGAGTGATGCAAATAGCACAATAATAGAAAAAAATACTAGCAAATAAGTCTACTCCTACTCCATCACCCTCCAAAGAGGGTGCTATTACTTTACAATTTATCATTTTTATTGTTTCTTGTTCTGTAATCTACTTAATAATATAGATATATATACTATACTATTTTAAAGGATATCATCATGAAACATTTACTACTGGCTTTTTTCTTTACAAATCTTACCTGCTTGTATGCAGATCAAGTAACCTCACCCTCTAACATAAGCGATACTTTAATGCAAGCTGTAGAGCGTGTAGAGAATGCAAGAAAAGATACCATCGAGGCTCTCAACAACATGATAACTACTGTTGATAAAGCAAGAGTGGGCACCAAAATTCACAATGATTCAACCTCCACTAAAATCATAGAGACTCATGCTCTAGGTGTCATAGCCAAAAGTACTGCCTCTGTAGAGATAGCAAAGGCTCAAGCATCAAGCCTCATAACTCAAGCTATGGACAATATGAATCCTCAAGCAATGAATGTCATAGCTAACGCTATAGCTTCCGTTGAAGTAGCCAAAGCAAAAGCAGCACAAGATATTGTCAAAGCAACAAAACGCGTGGAAATTAGTAAAACAAAAACCCCTATAGAGATGAAACACTCAAGAGAAACACTAACTATAGCTAAAAATGTATCTGCTATACAGATAGCTAAAGCCACAGCACAAGCAGAGGTAGCAAGAGCCGTTTCACGCATAGAAATGGCTCGTTCAGCCATGGAGTCATCTATAGTAGATTCACCAGCTAGACTTACCCAACAGAGCAAAGACTACTTGGAAGAAGTAAAAGCCAAAGCTACTGCGAACATATCATCTTATCTAGCACAGATTGAAGTCGTTAAGGCAAGAGTACTCACACAAATTGCCGCAGAAGTAGAAAAGGTAGAAATCTCAAAAATTAATGCTTATGGTATGAACATATCTCAACAACCTGCAAACACAACTTACCCAAAAATACTCATCAAAAAAAACTAATTTAGTCTCACGATACCATCTCGTATCGTGACTAAGCCCTCCAGCTCAGCTTCGTAGACCCTAGCACCAAACTTTGCTACAGTACTATCGAAAGTAGGTAATGTTTGGCAAAAGTAAAAAAAATCATCTTTCTCCATAACTTCTTTCGCAACATCTCCAAAACGGGAGACAAAGGTTTCTACATCATGTATGGTCTCTGCTTTTCCTTCAGCAAGTAAGGTATTGGTACCTAAACTGTCGCCCAGCCTTTGGGGTAACACATAAATCTTTTTGCCCATTTTTAAAGCATATTCCACAGAACGCATGGAACCAGAATTTAAATCTGCTTCTGTTACTATAAGTATATCTCCAAGTGCCACTACTAGCTCATTGCGTACCACAAAGCTCCAGCCCGTTGCACGAAACCCATCATTGAACTGGCTTAACATCAAGCCCTTTTCTTCTATATTTTTGATAATCTTTTTGTGGATAGAGGGATAATGGATGTCCAAACCATTGGCTACTACAGCAATGGTATTGGCTTCACCTGCACCCTCATGAGCTATGCCATCTACACCCATAGCAGCACCAGAGACCACACAAATCCCCCGTTTTGCTAAAGCTTGTGCCAGTGCATAAGTAAATTGACGTGTATATGCTGATGGGCGACGTGTACCCACTATAGAAACCTTAGGACGCTTAAGCAAGTCAAGGTTACCTTTGTAAAAAATTTCTGCTGGGTACTTTTTCATGCTTTGAAGTTCGATTATCATATCTACAACATTTTGGCTCATAAGTCATCTTTTTATTTTTATTTAGTGTAACAAATAAAAAGTTTAAAAGTTTAAAATATCTCAAATTGACATGTTTTTATCTAAAGGGAATGTCTAAAGCAATATTTTCCAAACAAAATAAGCAACCAATGAAAGTAAAACAACACCAATAATATTTAATTTCAATCCAATTTTTGCCATCACTCTTATGCTAATCACTCTCGAGGACATAACTATGGCGTTTGGAGGTGTGGCTATAGGTAGCATAAAAGCATATGAGGCAGCAACTGTAGCTACCATAAGTAGCATCATTCCCTCATGTTCTGGCATAGTTTTAGCAAATTCATAAAAAATAGGAATGGCTATAGATGTAAGGGCGGTATTGCTAGTGACTTCTGTAGAAAAAGTCACAAAAAGTGCCACTACCACAAACATCCAAAACAAAGGAAATGTCGAGATAAAAGAAATCTTACTTGCAATTTCTGACGCTAGACCAGTCGATGAAAAAGCGGCTGCTATACTAAATCCTGCCCCAAATAAAAAGATAATCTCATACGGCATAGAACGTGTATCTTCCCATATCAAAAAGCCTATGCGGGGTACAAACATCAAAAGACCAAACCCTAGCAGTATCAGCTTCTCATCAAGCGTTATGTTTAAAACTTGTTTCATAAAAGTATTTGCCACCAACACAGTGGCCAGTACAGCTATGATCATATATAGTCTTTTTTGAGGCTTGGTTAGCTTTTCAACATCATGACTGACATCTTCCACACATATCTCACTCACTCCCAACGAGAGCAGATACGGCATAACAATCAACATCACAGCTACAACAGGAAGCATCATTATCATCCATTCACCAAAAGCAAGTGTAGGTAGATGATGCTCCTCTAAAAATCCAAGCAATATCAGATTTGGTGCAGTACCGATAGGCGTAAGTATGCCACCTATGCTAGCTCCATATGCAGTAGATAATAAAAAACGTACCTTCAACCTTATATTTTCACTCAAAAAAAGTGCTATAGGCATAAGCATAAGTGTTACGGTTGTGTTAGAAAGTATAGAACTAAGAAGTGCAGATGTGATGGCCAGAGCATAGATAATTCCTCTAGCAGTTCTAGGAAATAAACTTAGTAGTTTTGCAGAGAAATATTTATGTAGCCCTATTTTTTCTATTGCAATAGCCAACATAAACCCACCCAAAAATAGAAATATAATTGACTTAGAATAGTTAGCTGTTACAGCATTGGTATCCAAAATACCGAAGATAGGAAACAACAAAATAGGTAAAATCGACACAACACCTAGAGGCATAGCTTCATTTGTCCACAATGTAACCAAAAATGCTACCAATCCTATGAGCGTAGCATGTTGAACGTCAAAGCCAACAAATGCCAAAGCAAAAAATACTACAGCAACAAAAATGGCTATACCTATACCATTCATTTATTTTCTACTTAAAAAGAGCATCAATATATACCAATTCAACATTTTTAAAAATATGTTTTGCACTTTTTAAAGCCTTCATTGTTACCTTGTGTGGATGACCTATAGCGATAGCATATCCTTTTTTTCTAGCAATTTTTACAGCCTTTCGTAGCTGTTTATGTATATATGGTACCTTATGTACATTGTCTATAAAAACATCCCTTGCCACATAAGTATCAGCAAATTCATGGGCAATCTTACGCACCTTAGATGATGCTATTGTGCGACTATCTACAAAAATAAAACCTTCATCACGTAAGGCCACATAGAGCATACGCATCGCCTTATAGTTATCTGTAAATACTGAACCTGTATGATTGTTCACATAGCGTCCATTAGGGAAAAGTTTTCTGAGTTCTTTTGCTCTAGCATTTATTTTCTTTTTGCTAAAGTTTGTAATGAGCGTTTTGTATTGTTTGTTGAACTGTTTACTTCCAGATTCCATTGGCAAGTGTATCATGTAGTCTTTTACTCCATAAGCCAATTTATGGCTAGTCATGGAGAGTTCAGAAGGAGGGAAAATGGAAGGCGTTATCTTCATTCCTAGTGCTTTTATTCGCTTTATTTGTGTTGCAGATGAAACATCATCTATAAGTATGACAAGTTTGGGTCTTTTACTATCTCCACTCTTTAACCTAAGCTTTTTTATCGCCCTATTCCCTTGCTTTTCCTTATCTTCTGCTTTATATTTCTTCTTTGGCAATGGCTTAGAAATCAACTTTTTTTTCGTTTTGGAGACAATTATTTTTGGCTTTTCTACTTTTTCTTTAACAATCTTTATTTGTGCTAAGTCTTCCAAAAGTTGTTTTGTAGTGTAGGCTGACTCCTCGCGTGTATCACTAGTAGATGCTGTGTATTTTGTAGAACTTTCCCATAAAAAATATGCCAAAAGAAATAAAATAACAAACAATAAAAAGGCTAAAGAAATAAAAAAATATTTTTTTAGCCTTGAGATTTTTTTTTCTTTAGATTTTTTCTTAGATTTTATTGGCATAATACTCACAGTCTATCTGTTTTACTCAAATATACAAATAGGATTCTTTGATTTTTTCTTAGTTTGCTGTAGTTTAGAGGCTTGTAAGAGGGAGGCTACGAGTAGTAGCTGACCGAACACATCCTCCAAAGGTATGGTTAAATAAGTAAAAAGATTAGTTAGTATCTTGGTTTACTATTTTACCAGCAGATATCCACGGCATCATCTCTCTAAGAGAATTACCTGTTTTAGTGATGAGTT
>CAZNEJ010000019.1:0-17033 GCA_964571975.1 uncultured Sulfurovum sp.
GATGTGAGAGCTTTACTTGTGGATGGGGTGCATGTGGGTGGGACGCTTTTTAAACAAGAAGTTTAAAGGTTTCTAGTTTTTTATACGATGATTTAAATAGTGTCAAGATCATTAAACAATAAGGATATCGAAATAGGAATTCATGACTTTGCATTATCATCGCATTCATGGGATCCTATTTCGTTATTTGGGATACATCAAATACTTGACAAACTATAACACTATCTGTTATACTATGCTATGATAAAAAGTTTTGCAGATAAAGAGACTGGACGCTTTTATGAAACAGCTAAAAGTAAAAAAATACCTCCTAGCATACATAAAGTAGCCTTGCGAAAGTTAGATTATCTGAATGCTGCTTATGTATTGGATGACTTACGTGTCCCTCCTGCCAATAGGCTTGAAGCATTGGAGCGAGAGTTAAAGGGTAAGTACTCTATTCGCATCAACAAACAATACCGCATAGTATTTTCTTTTGAAAATGGCAATGCATATGATGTGCTAATTAGAGATTATCATTAGGAGTACAATATGACAGAATTAAAAAGACAACCAACCCATGTTGGTGAAGTGCTGAAAGAGGAGTTTTTGGTGCCTCTTGGTATGACTCAGAGTTATTTGGCAAAAGCATTGCATACTTCTTTTCGTGCCATTAATGAACTTGTTAATGAGAAAAGAGGCATAACAACTGAAATGGCATTGAAGCTAGCCAAGTATTTCGGTACTTCTCCTCAGTTGTGGCTTAACTTGCAGAACCAATATGATTTGTATAAGGTTAGTCACAAAAAGAAAGAAGAGTTAGATGCAGTTGAGATAGGGCATTTTGAAGTAGTATGAATAATAAACATAAAATAGTCTACATGGGTACACCCCACTACGCAAGAGAGATACTCAAGACATTAATAGAAGCAGATGATATGGAAGTGTCTTTAGTGCTTACTCAGCCTGACCGTCCTGTTGGGCGTAAGAAGGTTTTAACTGCTCCTCCTGTGAAAGTATTGGCATTAGAGCATGATATAAAAGTCTTACAACCAAAGCGTCTTTCTGACGAGGGTATGCTCGAAGCTATAGAAAATGCTAAGCCAGACTTTATAGTTGTGGCGGCTTTTGGGCAGATATTGCCCAAGTCTATCTTAGACATTGCTCCGTGCATCAACTTACATGCCTCACTTTTGCCACAGTACAGAGGTGCTTCCCCCGTACAGCAATCATTACTTAATGGAGATGAAAAGACAGGAGTTACTTCTATGATGATGGAAGAGGGGCTTGATACTGGAGATATGTTGGAAAAGATAGAGTTTAGTATACCTAGAGACATGAGGCTTCATGCACTCATGCAACAGTTAACTGATGATGCTTGTGAGCTTACGCTCAGTACTATTCGTAATTTTACAAATATTACGCCCGAAAAACAAGATGAAAAACAAGCAACACTTTGCAAAAAGATAAAAAAATCTGATGGCGAAGTAGATTTTGAAGATGCTGAAAATATCTATAATAAATATAGAGCTTTTGAAGGTTGGCCAGGCATTTTTGCACAAAATGGTACAAAACTTGATGGACTGACATTAGTAGATAAGCAAAGTAAACATAATGCCTATGAGATACTATCTTTTGAAAATGAGAGTGTTATAGTAGGCTGTGCCATGGGAACTTTACAAATAGACAGCTTGCAACCTGTATCTAAAAAAGCGATGAGTGCTAAAGCATATTGCCTAGGAAGAGGGCTTAAAATTGGAAATAAAATACTTTGATAGTCTAGCTTCTACACAGTTGTATCTAATTGATGCATTGAAATATGACAACGAAAAGGCTCCCGTTGCAATCTTAACAAAAGAGCAAAACCATGGTGTTGGCTCACGAGAGAACGAATGGTCTGGAGGGGAGGGTAACTTTTTTGCTTCTATTGCTGTAAAAATAGATGATTTGCCTAGTGACCTAGCCCTTTCTTCGGCATCAATCTATTTCTCTTTTATCATGAAAAAAATACTTTTAGAACTTGATGAAAATATATGGCTGAAATGGCCAAATGATTTCTATATAAATGATGATAAGATAGGTGGAACTATCACTAAAAAAGTGAATGAGGTTTTAGTGTGTGGAATTGGGATAAATTTGAAAAAATCTCAAAATGGCTATAGCTCCTTACAGGGCGATATTTTACCTAGTGTTTTGCTAGAAAAATACCTTTTAGCCCTTGAAATTTATCCTACATGGAAGCAAATATTTAGTGAGTATGAGGTAGAATTTGACTTAAGTAGAAAGTTTTCTGTTCATATTGAAAACTATCAAAAAAGCCTATCTGATGCTACTTTGCAAGTAGATGGATCTTTAGATATAGAAGGGAAGAGAGTGTATAGTTTACGATGAGTGAAATTATTAGTATTGCCAACCAAAAGGGTGGCGTAGGAAAAACAACAACAGCAGTAAACCTAGCAGCTTCTTTGGCTGAAAAAGGAAAAAAAGTACTTCTTTTAGATATAGACCCTCAGTCTAATGCCACCACGTCTTTGGGTTTTTCTAGAAGTGATTATGAGTTCAATATATACCATGTACTTATAGGCAGCAAGAAGCTTTCTGAAATTGTGCTTGATACGGATATAAAAAACCTCAAACTAGCACCGTCAAATATAGGTCTGGTTGGTATTGAAAAAGAGTTTTATAATCCTAAGAAGAAAAATAGAGAGTTAGTCTTAAAAGAGAAACTTAAAGAGGTCTCTAAAAAATTTGATTTTATAATAATTGATTCTCCTCCAGCACTTGGACCTATCACTATCAATGCTTTGGCTGCATCTGATTCTGTTATTATTCCCATTCAGTGTGAATTTTTTGCATTGGAAGGACTGGCACAACTTTTAAATACAGTAAGTTTATTGAAAAAAACTATTAATCCTAAACTTAAAATAAAAGGGTTTTTACCTACGATGTATTCTAAGCAGAATAATCTTTCCAAGCAGGTGCTTGCAGATTTATCTCATCACTTTAAAGACAAACTTTTTCATATAAAAAAAGGAAAAGAGTGTATCGTTGTCCCTCGTAATGTAAAGATAGCAGAAGCACCAAGTTTTGGCAAACCCATTACCTCGTATGCAAATAAATCTAAAGGCTCTCTTGCATATAGAGATCTTGCTACTATAATCGTAAGAGGTTAGTTATATGGCGTTGGGTAGAGGACTAGGGGATATTCTTTCTGAAGTAGAAGAAGCATATGAAAAAGATTTATCTGAGTTAGACAGTTTTGAACTCGAAGCCCAAGGTGCTAGAGTGGAAGAGATTGAGATTGATAGTATTTCTGCAAATCCTTTTCAGCCACGTAAGCACTTCGAAGCACAGGCTCTTCAAGAGCTAAGTGAGTCTATAGTAGCTTATGGACTATTGCAGCCTATCGTGCTTATAGAAAAAGAAGAAGGCTATCTACTCATAGCTGGTGAACGCCGTCTCCGTGCGCATAAACTTGCACAACTCGATACTATTAAAGCCATTATTGCAGAAGCAGACATTGATGAAGTTAGGCTTCGTGAATTGGCACTTCTTGAAAATATACAAAGAGAAAATCTCAATGCAATTGAGCTTGCTAATTCTTACTCGGAGCTTATAGGAGTGCATGAGATTACACATGACGAACTCTCATCCATAGTACATAAAAGTCGCTCTCAAATCAGCAATACAATGCGTCTGCTCTCCTTGTCTGGATATGTACAAAAAAAATTAATTGAAAACAAAATATCACAAGGGCATGCAAAGGTATTGGTGGGACTTGATGAGAAAAAGCAAAGAGTTATTATCGATTCTATTATAGGGCAAAAATTATCGGTACGTGATACTGAAACTATGGTAAAAAGTTATAAAGGCTCAGCACTAACAAGCAAGGAGAAGGCAGACGGTCTAAATTTACTTCAAAAATACATCACATCTTTTGAGAAAGTGTTAGATGTTAAACATAAGATAAAATCTAAAAGCATTGAGATATTTTTTAATGATAAAGAAGAGATAGAAGGCTTCTTAGAGGTGTTTTCATCATTTAAAGATAAGAAATCTAGCTGATTTTTAGGTCGTAGACTTAAATAGAAATATTTGTTATACCAATATCTCCTCTTTTTTACAGTAATCCAACAATTTTTAATCAATCCCTCATGACAATAATGGTAGAATTACGCGAAATTACATGAGGAGTTTTAATGCTTGACATACATTTACCATTGATGTTGTTTGTTTTAGTTTTATTTCTAACCCTTATTGTCCTTTTAAATAATATGCTATTTAAGCCATTGATTAAGTTCATGGATGACAGAGATGCCTCTATAGCAAAAGATTTAGAAGCGGCAAAGGGTTTGAGCGGTAATACAGATGAACTCAATGCTAAAGCAGCAGATATTCTTAGCAATGCTAAGAATGAAGCCACTACAATAAGACAGAAAGCAATTGATGATGAAAAAACATTGGCTGCAAGTAAAGTTGAAACAAAACAAAGTGAAATTAACAAAGCGTATGAAGGGTTTGTTGTAAAACTAGCTTCTGATAAAGAGTCACTCAAAAATGAGCTACTATCACAAATGCCTCTCTTTAAAGAGAGTCTTAAAGCTAAGTTTAGCAAATTATAAGGAGAAGAGAAATATGAAAAAATTAGTATTACTATCTTTACTTGTAGTTCCAGCAATTCTTTTGGCGACAAACGACCCAACGGCTACAAGATATTTTGCTCAAACTGGAAGAGAGACAGACTATATTCCTAGAGTATTCAATTTTGCTGTATTTGTATCGTTACTTTACTATTTATTGGCTAATCCAATAAAGGATTTCTTCAAAAATCGTAAAGCAGGTATAGCCGCACAATTGAATGAGATTGAAGAGAAGCTTCAAGCGGCAAAAGATGAGAAAAAAGAGGCTCAATCACGCCTAAATGAATCTGAGAAAAAAGCTGAACAAATTATGTTGGATGCTAAAAAGGAAGCAATTCTTTTAGCACAAAAGATCACTGAATCAAATCAGAATGATTTAGATAATATGCAGAAGCAAGCAGAGGATAAAATGTCTTTCGAAGAGAGAAGGTCTGCTAGGGAAGCGATTGATAAAATTTTGAGTGACAATATAACGAATGATGATATTATCATCAATGAAGCCAAAGTTGTAGACATTATCAGTAAGAAATCTGAACACGGGAAGGTAGCATAATATGGAAGAGCTAATCGCTAAAAGATATGTAAAAGCACTCTCGTCAGTAAGTAAAGATATCGCTGGTATTACAGATGCACTAAATGTACTTTCAAGTGCATTGTCGACTGCAGATGTAAAATCAGCTTTAAGATCACCTCTTGTATCAGCAGATAAAAAAACAGAAATGATTTTGTCTACCCTAGGCAATAGTGCAGACAGCGTACTAGTGAATTTCATTAAGATTTTAGGTGAAAATAAAAGACTTGATTTGATTCCTGCTATTGCAAGAGTACTTAATGCAGATATGCAAAAAGTTTCCAATAAGTATGAAGGCATATTGTCAAGTAAAGAAACACTAGATGCAGCGTCATTGAGCAAACTAGAGGAAACACTTGGGAAGTACACAGGTTCAAGCATCAAGCTTACACAAGAAAAGTCTGATTTAGATGGCTTGCATGTGGCAGTAGATGATTTAGGTATTGAGGTAAACTTTTCTAAACAAAGAGTTAAAGAACAACTAATTGATTTCATCAAGAAATCACTATAGTTATCTAACACAAAGGAGTATTCGTGGCAGTTAAATTGCAAGCAGATGAGATAAGTTCAATCATCAAAGAAAGAATTGAGAATTTTGAAATTGATGTAGACATCAATGAAATAGGAAAAGTAGTAGGTATCGCAGATGGTATTACAACAGTATATGGTCTTAACAATGTTATGGCTGGTGAAGTTGTAGAGTTTGATAATGGTGCTAAAGGTCTTGTGTTGAACCTTGAAGAAGCAAATGTAGGTATTGTTATTCTTGGGTCCAGTACGGGCATAAAAGAGGGCATGAGCGTTAAAAGAGCGGGCGAACTTCTTAAGACTCCAGTAGGCGATGCTATGATAGGCAGAGTGGTGAATCCACTTGGCGAAGCTGTAGATGGCAAAGGCACTATCGAGGCAGTGGAGCATAGATTCGTTGAGGAAAAGGCACCAGGAATTATGGCTAGAAAGTCTGTTCATGAGCCACTTCAGACGGGTATTAAGGCGATTGATGCACTTGTTCCTGTTGGGCGTGGACAAAGAGAGCTTATCATCGGAGATAGACAAACTGGTAAAACAACATTGGCGATAGACACTATCATTAACCAAAAAGGTCAAGATGTTGTTTGTATTTATGTGGCTATTGGTCAAAAGCAATCAACTGTAGCGGCTACTGTTAAAAAGCTTGAAGAGCATGGTGCTATGGAGTATACAATTATTGTAACGGCTTCAGCTGCGGACTCTTCAGCCTTGCAGTTCCTAGCTCCATATGCTGGTGTAACAATGGCTGAATACTTTAGGGACAATGGTAGACATGCAGTTATCTTTTATGATGACCTTTCTAAGCATGCGGTTGCATACAGAGAAATGTCACTTATTCTTAGACGTCCTCCAGGTCGTGAAGCGTACCCTGGAGATGTTTTCTATCTACATTCAAGACTACTTGAGCGTGCAGCGAAACTTTCAGATGAATTGGGTGCTGGTTCTATTACTGCATTCCCTATCATTGAAACACAAGCTGGAGATGTTGCAGCGTATATTCCAACAAACGTTATTTCTATTACTGATGGTCAAATTTTCCTTGAGACTGATTTGTTCAACTCGGGTATTAGACCAGCGATTAACGTAGGACTTTCTGTTTCTCGTGTGGGTGGAGCTGCTCAAATTAAAGCAACGAAACAAGTGTCTGGTACATTAAGACTTGACCTTGCGTCTTTTAGAGAGCTTCAGGCCTTTTCACAGTTTGCATCTGATCTTGATGACTATACTAGAGGTCAACTAGAGCGTGGGCAAAGAATGGTAGAAGTTCTTAAGCAAGGACCTTATGCTCCTGTGCCTATTGAAAAGCAAGTTGTTATCATCTTTGCTGGCGCACAAGGTTTTCTTGATGATATCCCAGTAGCTTCAGTAACAAAATTTGAAGCAGAGCTTATGCCATTTATGGATGCTAAATATTCTAACATCTTTGATGCTATCAGAAATGATAAAAAAATTACTGATGATACAGATGCTGAACTTAGAAAAGCGATTGAAGATTTCAAAGCTTCTTTTTCGGCATAAGAAAGGCTAACAAATGGCTAATTTAAAAGAGATAAAGCGTAAAATAGGTTCTGTTAAGAATACACAGAAGACTACTAATGCTATGAAGCTTGTTTCTTCTGCAAAACTGAAAAGAACAGAAGAGCTTGCTAAAAAATCTAGAGTATATGCAGAAAAGTTGACTGAGCTATTGAGCGAAATTGCAAAGAAGATGCAAGGTGCCAATGTAGATGGTATTGATAATATTTATTTCAAGGATGTTAAAAACCCTAAGAAAGTAGATATTGTTTTTGTTACTGCTGACAAAGGTCTTTGTGGCGGATTTAATTCTCAGACAATTAAGAATGTGAATGCACTACTTGCTGATTATAAAGACAGTGATGTCAAAGTACGCCTTAGGGCAGTAGGCAGAAAAGGTATTGATTACTATAAGTTCAACAGTATTGAACTTTCCGATGAAATCATTGGTCTTTCTGCAACACCTGACTTTAAAACGGCTTCAGAGTTTATATCAGAAGTGGCAGAATCTTATGTGAATGGTGATACAGATAAAGTTATAATTGTTCATAATGGTTATGTAAATATGATCACCCAAGAGATGAGAATAGATCAAGTGTTACCAGTTGATTCTTCGAATCTAAAACTTGATATCGTATCTAGTTCAGAGCTTGAAATTGAGCCAGATGATGATGACACACTTTTGGATGCATTGGTGAAGCGTTATGTTGAATATACAATGTATTACGCACTTATTGATTCACTAGCTGCTGAGCATTCTGCTCGTATGCAAGCAATGGATGCGGCGACTACAAACGCCAAAGAGATGGTAAAAGAGCTTACGGTGAAGTATAACAAAGCAAGGCAAGAATCCATCACAACTGAACTCATTGAGATTATCAGTGGTATGGAATCTATGAAGTAGGATGCAAAATGGGTAAAGCCCATTTTTGTTTTGAAATAATTTTAAGGAGAAGAAATGACAGGTAAAATAGTACAAGTCTTAGGTCCAGTTTTAGATGTGGATTTTACAGACTATCTACCAGAAATTAACGAAGCGTTAGAGACAACAACCGTTATTGATGGTAAAGAACACAAATTGGTTTTAGAAGTAGCTGCGCAACTTGGCGACAATAGAGTAAGAACCATTGCTATGGATATGAGTGAAGGTGTGGTTAGAGGTCAAGAGGTAAGAGCTACTGGTGATTCTATAAAAGTACCAGTAGGGGAAGCCGTTCTTGGACGTATCTTTAACGTTATCGGTGAAGCTATCGATGAAGCCGGAGATGTAAATGCAAAAGAATATTGGTCGATACATAGAGATCCGCCAAAATTCGATGAACTAAGTACATCTACAGAAGTATTTGAAACAGGCATCAAGGTAGTTGATCTTCTTGCTCCATACTCAAAAGGTGGAAAAGTAGGGTTGTTTGGTGGTGCTGGTGTTGGTAAAACCGTTATTATTATGGAGCTTATTAACAACGTTGCGTTAAAACACTCAGGATACTCTGTATTTGCTGGTGTTGGTGAAAGAACTCGTGAAGGTAATGACCTTTACTTTGAGATGAAAGATTCAAACGTACTTGATAAAGTTGCACTTTGTTATGGTCAGATGTCAGAGCCTCCAGGAGCACGTAACCGTATTGCCCTTACTGGTCTTACTATGGCAGAGTACTTTAGAGATGAAATGGGACTAGATGTTCTTATGTTTATAGACAATATCTTTAGATTTGCACAGTCTGGTTCAGAAATGTCTGCACTTCTTGGACGTATCCCGTCTGCTGTTGGTTATCAGCCAACACTTGCACGTGAAATGGGAGCACTTCAAGAAAGAATCACATCAACAACTAAGGGTTCAATTACATCTGTTCAAGCAGTTTATGTTCCTGCGGATGACTTGACTGATCCAGCTCCAGCTTCTGTATTTGCTCACCTAGATGCAACCACGGTACTCAATAGATCTATCGCAGAAAAAGGTATCTACCCTGCGGTTGATCCTCTTGACTCAACATCAAGAATGCTTTCTCCACAAATAGTTGGTGATGAGCATTATGACCTAGCTCGTGGTATTCAACAAATACTTCAAAAGTATAAAGACCTTCAGGATATCATTGCGATTCTTGGTATGGATGAACTATCAGAAGACGATAAGCTTGTGGTAGAACGTGCTAGAAAGATTGAAAAATACCTTTCTCAGCCATTCCATGTTGCTGAAGTATTTACAGGGTCTCCAGGTGTATATGTTACGCTCGAAGAAACCATAGAAGGCTTTAAAGGTCTTCTTGAAGGTAAGTATGATCACATGAATGAAGCTGCATTCTATATGGTTGGCAATATTGCTCAAGCGATCGCTAAAAATGATAAGATTAATGCTAAATAAGCAAATCTTCAAAGGACAATTATGGAACTTTTAAAGTTAGAAATTGTTACGCCTGATGGTGTCATATTTGACGATGTTGCGAAGCAAGTAAATTTACCTGGTTCAGAAGGTGAATTTGGTGTTCTTGCTGGACATGCGGCATTGGTTTCACTACTTGACACGGGTGTAATTGTTATTGAAAAAGAAGATGGTAAGGAAATTGCTGTTGCAATTAATTCTGGATATGTAAAAGTTGAAGAAGAAAAAACAACATGTATCGTAGATGGGGCAGTCGCACTTACTTCTGATGATAATGACCTCTCAAAAGCACTTGAAGCAGCGAAAGATTTGCTTAAAAGTACAGAGGCCTCTAGTGCAGCCATTACATCTGCTTTAAGCAAGGTAGATCAAATTGGAAAGTCTTTTTAGATTTGGATTCTTTTGTTGATTATTTAATCGGAGGATCTGCGATAACAATTATCGTACTCTTGTGGTTATCTATATATTTTGTAGCTATTTTTTGGGTATTTTTAGATAGGTTTTATATTTTAAATACACGCATTTCTTCAGAATCACAATCACTCAAAGCACTTTATTCTGGAAAATCACAATCAGTAGCATCAAATTCACTCATCTTCACTTATTTGTCTCGTGTTGATGAACCAAATAGAGCCATACTAGAAGCTGCATCTTCTGATGCCATAAGGGTTTCAACAAAAGGCTTAACTTGGCTTTCTATAATCGCATCTACCTCCCCATTTATAGGTCTTTTTGGTACGGTTATAGGTATATTGGAAACATTTTCTAAGCTTGGTTCTCAGTCTAGTGCTTCATTGTCTGTGGTTGCTCCTGCTATCTCTGAGGCACTTGTGGCTACCGCAGCTGGTATAGCAGTGGCAATCTTTGCATATACATTTCATCTGATTTTAAAAAGAAAAGCTTACGAGCTCTCTTCTCTTTTGGCTTCTCAGTCTGAAGTGATTCTTTCTGTGGTAGATGAACAGGAAGATAGGAGACTTTAGTGCCTAAAGAATTTTCTTGGGATGACAGTCCAGACTTAAATATTACCCCACTTATGGATGTAATGTTGGTACTTATGGCTATACTTATGGTGACAGCACCAACACTTACCTTTCAAGAAAAAATTACTCTTCCGCAAGGTTCTAAAACAGAACAAGTAAAAAAAACCAAAACACTGACAATTCGCATCGATAAAAATAAAAAGATTTATCTTAAAAATGACACATATGGGCTAGATACCTTTGCAGATGATTTTGTAAATAAATCTTCTACCTTTGATAAAGATTTAGAAGTCTATATACATGCAGATGAAGTACTTCAGTATAAGCATGTGATGTATATTTTAAAGAGTGTGAAAGCAGCGGGCTTCGATAAGGTGTCGCTTATTACAGAATGATAAAAGTATCTCAGGTGATTAGAAATTACCCTAGATTCATTTGGGGTATAGTCTCTGTAGGCATTTATCTATTTGTGGTTGGTGTTTTGATTTTTTACTTCAATACACATGAAAAGAAAAAGTCTAAGCACTATGTTAAAAAAAATGAAAACCGTATACAAGTTGCATTATCATCCCCTAAAAAAGTGCAAAAAAATAAACGTATTGAACCTAAAGCTGTAAAACCAAAACCAAAACCAAAAAATAAACCTAAGATGAAAGCAAAGGTCAAGCCTAAGCCTAAAAAAATTGCGAAGAAGAAAGTTGTTAAAAGAAAAAAATCAAAAAAAATCAAAAATAAAGATGTAAACCTAACTAAGCCCCTAAAAAAGAAAACCAAAGACTTGTTTGCCAAAATCAAAATACCTAAAAAGAAAAACTTGATACAAGTCACAGATAAGCCTATAGAGGTTAAAGCAAAAAGTAATCTTATCAAGCTTACAGACGCACCAGTGAGTGCAAGTAAACGTATTTCAGACTCACTTAAAAATCAAAAAAATTTAGACAGTGGTGTTGAAAATGCTTATTTTGCCAAAGTGCAAGATATGTTAGAGGCTTGGCCTGCTAGGAGTGATTTTCTTGGTGAAGAGGCTACCGTAACTTTGTTTATCAAACCAACAGGTAAGTTTCAATATCAAGTAACTTCTAGCTCTAGCAATGAAGATTTTGCTAGGTCAGTTATTGTTTTTCTTAATCAGCTTCAAGGTATAGGTTTTGGTAGACATGATGCAGGACGTTCGTATGAGTTTGAAGTAAAGTTTTCTACGAAAGAGTAGACATATGCTTTTTCTTGCAACTACGCTTGGGTGTTTTTTGATTTTAAAGTGAGTACCAATGTCTAAACCAATAGTGAGTGGTGATAGTTTAATATTAATTAATGAATATTTAACACAGCCTTGATATAATGTTTTTATACACTAAAATGTTGGATTGAATATCTTAACTATTAAGGGATTATTTTGAAAGTTTTGTTGTTTCTACTGGTATCTTTAAACCTCTTTGCTGTAGATGCTACATTGAAAATAGAAAAAGATGTTGAACAGCGTTCTAGGATTGCTTTGATTGATGCCTCTTCTGTAGCAAATAAAAAGTTTTTTAAAATCTTACTCTCAGACCTTAAGATATCAGGACATTTTTTAGCAGATACTACACACCATAAGGGAGACTTGAACTCCAACTATCTTTTGCCTACATTTAAAAGTAAAGAGTATGTTTTGAAGTATGATTTAACACAACAGACTGGCAGTAAGTTGATTGTCCGTTTGATAAAAGCTTCAGATTCTACAGAAGTGTTTAAAAAATCATATACTATCCCTACGAAAAATAAAATGCCATTTTTGGCACATAAAGCTATATCGGACATCAATGATGCTTTGAAGTATCCAGATATTTCTTGGATTAACCGTTACGTGATATTTTCACGCTATACAGTACCTAAGCAAAGCGAGATACTTTTGGCTGACTATACCTTTAGCTACAAGAACGTGATTATCAAAGGTGGTTTAAATCTTTTCCCCAAGTGGGCAGATAAGGAACAAAAAAGTTTCTATTATAGTGCGTATTCTGGTTTGATGCCTACACTGTATAAAATGAACATTTATACAGGCTCCAAGCAGAAGTTGATAAAATCTGAAGGCATGCTGGTGTGCTCTGATGTCAGTAAAGATGGCTCAAAAATACTCTTGACTATGGCACCAGAAGGACAGCCTGATATTTATGAGCTAAATGTTGCCACAGGAGATAAAACAAGAATCACTAAATTTAAAGGTATTGATGTTGGTGGAAAGTATGTTGATGATGAGAGTCGTATAGTCTTTGTTTCCAACAGGCTAGGATATGCAAATATCTTTAAAAAATCCATCCATTCTGCATCTGTATCGCAAGTGGTACACCATGGGCGTAATAATAATGCAGTAGATGCACATGGTGATAAGATAGTTTATTCTAGTAAAGAAAGTAAAAACACATTTAATCTTTATATGACATCTTCTAGTTCTTCTGGGACACGCCCCCTTACTACAACAGGTGTAAATCAATTTCCAAGGTTTTCACCTGATGGTTCAGTGGTACTGTTTATAAAACACATAGGTCGAGGCTCTTCTATAGGATACATCAATTTGGCAAGCTATCAGAGCCAGTTATTTCCTATTTCTGGGCGTAAAATACAATCTATAGATTGGTAAATAATTATAAAGGATATTATATGATATATAAAACACTACTATTTGTAACAACAATATCGGCACTTTTTTTGAGCGGATGTTCACAAAAGGTGGCAGATCTAGAAGGTGCAAGTGTAGGTAAAAATAATGTCTCAGATGCAACACAAATAGCAAAAGAAACAGTATCTATAGATGAAAATGCTTATGGTAATGAAAATAATACTAAGAACAACAATAATGCCAATGGCACCAATGGCAAAAATACTGTAAATACAAGTAAATACAACAGCAGTAGCGATGGTTTACAGAGTATTTACTTTGGTTTTGGTAATTATGGAATTTCAGGTACTATGGAAAACCATATGCATACCAATACAAGCGTTATAGCCAAAGCAGGTACAGGTAAGATAAAAGTAGAAGGCAACTGTGATGAGTTTGGTACGGATGAGTATAACTATGCACTTGGGCTTAAACGTGCTAAGGCAGTAAAAGATAACTTAGTTGAACAAGGTGTTTCTAGTAATAAGATAGCTATAATTACCTATGGTGAAAGTAACCCTGTATGTTCAGCTCCTACAGATAGTTGCTATGCACAAAATAGAAGAGTTGATCTTCGTATAGTTAACTAGGACATAGATGAAATATTTACGATTTTCATTACTTTTTGCATCTTTGGGCATGGGCGTGCTTTTGGCAGAACAATCTGTATATGGCAATGGAGATTCTGGGGTATTTTATGCTCCTAAAAAATCAATTACGGAAAACAAAAAGACTATAGCCACGCTTAAGAGAAAGATGACACAACAAAATGAACGCATAGATGGTCTTAGGAGTATTGTGGAGGGTCTGAGCGCAACAGTGAATAAGCTACGGAAAGATTCCGCATCTTCTAAGATAGCAATGGATGCTAGCGTTGATACTTCAGCGTTACTTAAAGAGCTTGGCACAATGATAGATAAAATTAATGGAGATTATGTGAGCAGGGTTGAACTTCAACAAACACTTAAGTTTAAAAACAGCTATATAGCAGCTAAGAACATCAAAGTAAAAGATGTAAAACTCAAAGACTCACTAGTAGGAAAGAGTACTAAGAGCCTATATAGTGAAGGGGTAAGGCATTTCATGAAGAAGCGTTATGATGAAGCAAAAAAAAGATTTATAATTACAGATGCAGAAGGGCATAAGCCTGCCGCATCAAACTACTACTTGGGTGAGATAGCTTACTATACAAAAAAGTATGAAGATGCAATTTTCCACTTTAAAAAAAGTGCTGGATTGCACGATCAGGCTTCCTACATAGATACCTTGTTGCTACATACAGCTGTATCATTGGAAAAAAGTGGAGCTAAGGCACAGGCCAAAGTTTTTTATGAAAATATTATCGCTAACTATGCAGGTAAAAAATCTGCAACGATTGCGAAACAAAAGCTAAGGAAGTTATAGATGAGACTGATTAAAATTTATCTTTTATCTTTGTTTTGTTTTACTGGTCTTGTGCTGGCTGAACCTATACTTGAGGATGAATCACCTAAGCCTATTGTCATAAAAAAATTGACACATGAACTTATTCCTATGTCTAAAACAGTTTTTAAAGTTCGTGATTTGAAAACAAAAAAAGAAAAAATTGTTGATCTTACGGGAAAAGATTTCGTGATTGTCTCTGTGCGAGAAAGTGGAAGCGATGGGCGTTTTTATGCAGTAGATAAAGATGGCACAGTATGGTGGTCTGGTCCAGTTACTTCAGGTGCTGCAGAGTTTAGAAGCCCCTCAGGAGTGTTTCCCATAATCAAAAAGAAACGTTATCATATGTCTGGAGAAAATCCAGATGAAAGTGGCATAAATAATATGGACTACATGATGATGTTTACGCCAACTGGACATGCACTACATAAGGGGTCTGTAGAATGGATGTCTCACGGTTGTATACACATAGCTCCAAAAGATGTACCCGCTATTTATAAGTGGTCAACCTTTAAGACTAAAGTAGTCATCACTAGACACACTTATATGCCTTTTGCAAAAGACGATTTAAGAAAGATATATCTAAGTCGCTAACTCTTTTGCCTTTGCATCGGCCTTGGAGATAGCATCTATAAAGGCTGCTCTTACATTACCATCTTCTAGTGCACCATAACCAGCAGCTGTTGTGCCCCCAGGACTCATGACATTGTCTTTGAGTAGAGATGGGTGCATTTCTTGTATGAGTTCACTAAATCCTGCGAATAAACCTCTCATGGCAGTCATAGCATCTTCGCGCTTGAGACCTTGTTTTACTGCACCATCTGCTAGGGCTTCTGCTACCAATGCTAAGTAGGCAGGACCAGAACCAGCTAGTGCCGTGGCAATATCTATCTCTTTTTCTGTTTCTAGCCAAAGGGTGTCACCTATGGCATCGAGTAGAGCAATAGCTTCATCTTTGCCATTGATATCGCCTGTAAGTGTGGTCATAGACTTTGCTAGACTTGCCGCTAGATTTGGCATAGAGCGTATAACAGCCTTAGGCTTAAAGTGCTTTTTTAGTATCTTTACTGTTATACCTGCTAAAACAGAGATGAGCAAATCAGCTTTGCCTTGAAGTTTTTCCGATACTTCTTTTGTATTGCCTGGTTTCACACAAAGAAGTAAGGTTTTGTTTGAAACGTCAAAGTCATCAAGGAGATATTTGTCTATTTTGTTGCCAAGTTTTTCTTCAAAAACATCAAGGTTTTTCATGTTTCTACCGACTACTTCTATGTGGTATTTTCCTACAAGACCTCGTGCTATACTTAGCCCCATGTTTCCGTTGCCTATAAATGTGATAGTTCTCATATATTCCTCACTTGTATTTAATTGCCTAGATTATAACATTATTAGGATAACTTTGTTAAAATGATTCCAATTATTATGAGGAATAGACATGGAAGCATTTTTACAAGAAGCAAAAGCTTCAAGCAGAGTACTCTCAACGCTAAGTGGTACACAAAAAAATACTGTACTTCGAGCCATGGCAGAAGGACTCCGTCAGAGTAGTGCAGAGATACTAAAAGCCAATACCCTAGATATGACAGCAGCTAGTACTAACAATCTTAGCCCAGCACTTAAAGATAGGCTTCTGTTGGATAAGGAGAGGGTGGAAGGCATGGCTATGGCCATAGAGCAAATAGCGGGACTAAAAGAGCCTGTAGGACGTGTGCTTGATGGCTGGTATGCTGATGCTGGATTTAAGATAGAGAAAGTCTCTGTTCCTATAGGGGTTATAGGTGTTATATACGAATCACGCCCCAATGTCACATCTGATGTAGGGGCTCTGTGTTTTAAGTCTGGAAATGTTGCTATACTCAAGGGTGGCAAAGAAGCAGAACACTCTAACCAAGCTATAGCTAAAGTGTTACAAAATGTACTCAAATCACATGATTTACCTAAAGCAGCCATAGCTCTTTTGCCAGATTATTCTCGCGAAGGTGTGGCAAAACTCATAAAACAAGATGCTTATGTAGACCTCATAGTTCCTCGTGGTGGTGAAGCACTCATCAAGTATGTCTCCTCAAACGCTACTGTGCCTGTAGTGAAACATGACAAAGGTTTGTGCCATACCTATATAGATGAAGATGCAGATTTTGATAAAGCTTTGGCTATCTCTATAAATGCCAAGTGTCGTCGTACTGGTATCTGTGGGGCATTGGAGACTTTATTGGTGGATGAGGCAATTGCTAAAGAAATTTTAGTAAAATTAAAAAAAGCGTATGATATACAAGGCACAGAGATAAGAGGATGCGAAAAGACAAGAGCTATCATAGACGTGAAAGTAGCAAGTAGTGAAGACTATGCTACTGAGTATCTGGATAACATTTTGACTGTCAAG
>CAZNEJ010000020.1:0-16592 GCA_964571975.1 uncultured Sulfurovum sp.
CCAACAGCATTTGAGTATATTTCTACTTATTCTTGTTAAAACCTTTTGTTTCATATCCAAAGATATGAAACAAGTATACATAGCAATACAAAGATAAAATTACAACAATTGCTAAAATAATTCTCCACTATCTTCAGACACAGGACGTAATGGTACTTTACGTTTTGGGTGCAAGGCACTTCCTTCTCTTTCCTCTTCCACATCATCTTCTATATGTATGGTTTCCATCAATCCTATATCTTCTTCTGTATTAATGCTTTCATTGTTTTCATGCAAGTATTTTTCATAAACATTCACAGGTTTTTTTGCTAAAGGCAGTGGAGAATTTTTAGTATAAAGTTCTGCTTTGCCTTCATGCTCTCCCATAAACACACCCTGAGGTATATCGAAAGTACGTTTTGTCTGAGGGTAAAGCTTGATGAGTTCTTTAAAATAATAAGCAAATGCAGGTGCAGCCAAAGCCCCACCTGTAGCCCCTTTACCTATGGGTTTATTGTCATCTCTTCCCATCCATGAAATGACTTCTATACTAGGAGAATAGCCACAAAACCATGCATCAATATTTTTATTGGTAGTTCCCGTTTTCCCTGCTAATTCTATACCAGTCACAGCTGCATTTTTACCTGTTCCTCGCTTGACAACATCTTTTAAGATATCTGTCATCATAAATGCTTGTTCAGGGCTAGTGAAATTGCTTATCTCTTTTGGGCGTGTTTCGTAAATAACCGCACCCTCTTTAGCGATAATTTTACTGACCAAACGCGGTTCTATCATATGCCCTTTGTTTGCAAATACTGAAAATATCTGTGCCATCTTAAGTGGACTTAGCCCTAGGTTTCCAAGAGCTATAGACATATCTTTAGGGATATGTGCTACATCCAAAAATGACAGTCTGTCTCGTATGGTATTTATACCTAAGTCTGCTACTAAGTTGATGGTTGCCAAATTACGTGAATGTACCAGTGCCTCACGTAAAGAGATAAAGCCTTTAAAATTACGTTCATAATTTCGTGGTGCCCATACCTTCTTTTGACCTTTAAATGTATATTCAAAAGTACGTGCCAAATCCGTCAATTGTGTTGCAGGGTTATACCCCATGTCTAAAGCAGTTTGATAAATAAAAGGTTTAAAAGCAGAACCAGGTTGACGCTTTGCCTGAGTGACACGGTTCCAAGCTGAACGTTTGTAGTTCTCTCCCCCTACCATGGCCAGTATGTCTCCCGTGTGACTCTCTACTGCTACAAATGCAGCGTTAATACTAGTCTTATCAGGATTTTCTTTATACTTTTTCAATACCTTATCGTAGCTGTGACTTACTGCATCACGAGCAATGGCTTGTTGTTTCATGTCTATCGTAGTGTATATCTTATACCCTCCCGTACGTATGTCTCCTAGCTTCCCTTTAAAACGACGCAAGACTTCATCAACAATGTACGGTGCAATATTTTGTGTTAAAGAAGTTTTATATACCTTGGGCGATTCTTTAACGGCCTTAAGGTAATCTTTTTCTCCCATCCAACCTATACTTTTCATACGATACAATACATTATTTGCACGATTTAACGCACGCTTGTAGTGACGTAGTGGATTATAAAAACTAGGTGCGTTAGGCAGCCCCACAAGAATCGCCATTTCTTTATGGCTAAGTTCGTGCATTTCCTTATGAAAGTATCCGTTTGCTGCTGTCTTTACACCAAAATAGTTATTGCCATAGGAGATTTCATTGAGGTATCGTTCTAGGATGTCTTCTTTGCTAAGTTCGTGTTCTATCTTTAATGCAAGTATGGCTTCTTTTATTTTACGCATCAGTTTTTTTTCATTACTAAGTAACTTGTTTTTGATGAGTTGCTGCGTTATGGTACTGCCACCTTCTACAAAGGCACCTGCTTTAATGTCTTTAACTATAGCCCTAAGTATGGCATCTGGGTTTACGCCATTATGTTCAAAAAATCTTGTATCTTCCATGGCCACAAGACCTTCTACTAAAAATCCTGGTATTTCATCATAAGAGGCATAAAGGCGATGCTGTTTTTTGAAAATATAGGCTAATTTCTTACCATTTCTATCCAAGATAACAGAAGACGTTTCAGGCTTATAGTTTATGAGTTTATCTGCATCCAAAGAAACTTGTTCATAGGTATAGATAAATGCTATTCCTAAGGCTATAGTGAAAACAATAGCTAGTATGCTGGAGCCTTTTACTAAAGCATTAAACACGTGTATCCTTTATCATTATTGTACCCTATTGTGCTCAATTAGTGCAAGTGCATGACGGATTTTCTTTGTAGATACGGCAAGATTTAGTATGACCCTCATCATAGGAGTTTTTACAGTAGGCTGGCGTATAGCTCCCACCAAGTACCCCTGTGCCATCAAACCTTTTTGCATCCACTGGGTCTTCTCGTTGTCAGACATCTCCATAGGAAATATGAGGCTCTCGCAACGAATACCTAGCTCTTTTTGCACCATCATTTGACGTTCCAAAATAGCTTTTCTATACTTCTCAGTTTTTTTACGTATATGCTTCACATTCACATACGCCAATGCCGTGTCAAACACAGAAGGTGCAGTAGAATAGATGATGGGCTTAGCACGATTGACCAAGAAACTAACGATATGTTTTGAACTCAAGATATACGCCCCATAAGAGCCATATGCTTTGCCCAAAGTTCCCATTTTTATATGTCTCTCATTAATTTGTATACCGTAGTACTCAAAAATACCCAGAAGGTTTAAGCCCACTACGCCTGCTGAATGTGCTTCGTCCACTATCATCAATGCTTGTTGTGCCTCTGCCAATATAAATATCTCTTTTTTGCATAAATCTCCACCCATAGAATAGACACCCTCTACAGCAATGATTTGTCTTTTTGCAGGATACTGATCTAACTTTCTAGCCAAGTCTTCAACATCATTGTGCTTAAATTTCACCACCCTATCATCCAATAGATTTGCAGCCATCACTCCGCTTGCATGATATTCCTCATCCATGAAAAGCATATCACCTTTGCGAACAAGAGCCTCTATAAGTGCCATGTTTGCCAAGTACCCAGAACCTACTACAAGTCCCTCTTCAAAGCCGTTTTGTTCAGCCATCTCTTGCTCAAATATCTTATGTATAGGATGATAACCATTGACTAACATAGACGCTTTAGAACTTACTATAGTATATTCATTGACAAGTTTCACAGCTTTTTTAAAGAGTTTTTTATTGCGTGACAACCCTAGGTAATCATTGGATGCCAAATCATCCAAAGTAACATCAAAAATCTTACGTTCTCTGAAGCGACCTGCTTTTTTTAGGGCTTTTAGTTCATTTTCGTACATCTTTAAGCTTTTATCCACGGCAAAAATACCTCAACCTGTAACCCCATAGCCGTACTCTCAAAACCATCAACAGATTTGATGTACTTTTTACAAAAACCTTCTACCATACACCCTCCAGCTTTTCCTTGCCACAAGCCAGACTCTAAATAATCTTCTAAGTCCTCTTCTTCAAATGTTGAGAAATGGTAATGCGTTGCAGATATGTCTGAAAATGCTAAAGTCTTTGACTTGTAGTGAAGTGAGGAGATGATGGAAATTGTAGAACCACTTTGGATGTTTAGTATACGTCTAGCATCTGCAACATCTTTGGCTTTTCGCAATATAGTACCATCACTTGATGCGATGACAGTATCTGCACAAAGTAAAGGTACATCAAGCCCAAACTCCCTAACTGCTACTTCTAGCTTCCCTTTACTTGCTGTGTAGACAAAGTCTTTTGCTATATGTGTAGTGATTTGTTCTTCATCGTAGGCTGAAGATTTTTGTGTAAAGTTCACAGCAAATTTCCGAAGCAGTAATGCACGAGATTCTGACTGTGAACAAAGTGCTATCATTAGAAACCTCTAAGGCTCACACCCATCCAAAGAGCTATAAGTCCAAGTACGATATTTAGAGGTAAAAGTACATTTGCCATCCATTTCATCTTTGCTTTTGCTTCTGGTACTTTTCCTGCTTCAAAAAGTTTCCATGCTTTAACACGTCTAACATACATATATGTGTAGTTTACAACCATGATAGTCCAGATTATTTCTTTAGAAAGAAAAAGTGTTCTTAACGCACCTTTATGTCCACCAGTTGCTATAGCCATGATGAGTCCCGTGACAAACAAAAGTACTATAAAGGGCATGACAAGATTAAATAACCTACCCATACTTTGCAAAGTGATGCCTAGCCTTTGTTTTGGTTCTAGCATCCCTACCATGACATCAGACCTTAACATCTGTTCCGCTGTCACTCCTCCACGGCTTACTACAGGATGCACTGCTACTCTCATGGCTATCATGCCACCTACCCAAATGATGGCTGAGAGTACATGTATAAAAACGATAAACTGTGCGTTGTTAGCAAAAAAATCTGTCATTATAAATTCTTTTCCAAATATGCCATAGCTTTTTCTTTTGCCTCTGCTATTTTAGAGTTATCTTTCCCTCCAGCTTGAGCGAAATCTGGACGACCGCCGCCGCCGCCACCCAAGATAGGAGCTATCTCTTTTATCCAGTCTCCTGCTTTTATATTGGTCTGCTTAGAACCACAGGCTATAAGCACCCTGTCTCCTTTCTTTTGAAAAAGCATAATCGCCACATTTTGGTATTTGTTTTTCGCTTCATCTATAAGCTCTTTTATGTCTCCTGCTTCTACTTCTTCCACGATAACCATAGAACTCTTAAGCTCTGTAGCACTTAGCTCTGTCTTGGTGGCAGTTTGTGCTGCTTGTACATCTGCCTTTAGAGATTTTACTTGCTCTTTGAGTTTCGCTATGCCTGCTAAAGGGTTTACATTTTTAAGTTCTGCTTTTATATCGCTCAATTCATTTCTTAGCATATTTACAGACTCTATAGCGGCCTGACCACACACAGCTTCTATACGTCTCACACCAGCAGACACCCCTGACTCTTTGCTTATCATAAACAGACCTATCTCTGCTGTGTTTTTTACATGATTGCCACCACATAACTCTATAGAAGATTCTCCTATATTTACCACACGTACACTGTCGCCATACTTCTCTCCAAACTGTGCCTTGGCACCAAGCTCTCGTGCTTCATCTATATTGAGTTCTTGTGTTTGTGCTACTTGCCCTAAAGAGATTTTATTGTTTACCCATGCTTCTACCTCTGCTATCTCTTCAGCTGTCATTGCTTTAGGGTGAGAAAAGTCAAAACGCAGTCTTTTGTCATCATTTAGTGAGCCTGCTTGTGCCACGTGGTCTCCTAGTATCTCAAAAAGCCCTGCATGAAGTAAGTGTGTTGCAGAATGATGTTTTTCTATTTCTACCTTATTGTCATTGACGCCTACATCTACCACATCTCCCACAGACAAAGAGCCTTCAAATTTAGATAGATTCATTTCTAAAAACTTTTGAGTATCAATCACTCTAGCATCTTCAATGAAGCCAGTATCACCTACCTGACCTCCTGACTCTGCATAAAAAGGTGTTTGGTCCAACATGACCCAACCTGTACCATCTACAGAATCTACCTCTTCAAAGTCTTCATCTAAAAGTGCCAAGATAACTGTAGAAGTTTTTCTTTTGTCGTATCCTATAAAAGTATTTATCCCATGTTCTTCTTTTATCTCTTTAAAGTCACCAGTAGCCGCTGCATCTCCTGTGCCTTTCCATGCTGCTTTGGACTGTGCCTTTTGTTTTGCCATGGCCCCATCAAAAGCCTCTAAATCTAATGCTATATTTTTTTCTCTTAGCATATCTTGTGTCAAATCAAGTGGAAAACCATAGGTGTCATAAAGCTTAAAAGCCGTTTCTCCATTAAAGACTTCAGAATCAAGCCATTTAGGTTCATTTTCAAGTTTTTGTTCCAATGCATTAAGCATATTTTGTGCATTAAATCCATAAGGTCTACTATTGTTGCTAACTTCTCTGTCTTTTTTGTAATGCATTCTTGCAAGCTCTTCATTGAAAAGTTTTATCCCTGCTTCTATGGTCTCAAAAAAACGCTCTTCTTCTAGCTTCATAGAAACCTTGATAGACTCTGCTCTCTCGCCTAGATAAGGGTATTGTTCGCCCATAGTAGCCACAAGTGTATCTACCATCTCATGCATAAATGGCTTACGTAAACCTAGTAGATACCCATGACGTATGGCACGTCTCATGATACGGCGAAGCACATATCCACGCCCTTCTTTGTCGAAATTTACGCCTTGTGCCAATAAGAATGAAGTAGAACGTAAATGGTCTGCTATCACCCTATATGATGCTGAATTGGTCACATCATAGTCATACTCTGTACCTACAAGCTCCCCAATTTGAGCCAAAAATGGCATAAAAAGTGAAGAGTGGTAGTTGTTTAGTACGCCCTCTTTTATGGCTATTACACGCTCTAGTCCCATGCCCGTGTCTATACTAGGCTTAGGTAGTGGATTTAGCTTACCTGATGTATCTCTGTCGTACTGCATGAATACCAAGTTCCATATCTCTAAAAACCTATCTCCTTCTCCACCCATATAGTCTTCTGGTCCAGAAAAGTGCTCTTCGCCTTGGTCGTAAAATATCTCAGAACAAGGTCCACAGGCACCAGTCTCTCCCATAGCCCAGAAGTTTTCTTTGTCATCAAACTTTACAATGCGGTCAACTGCAATGTGTTTTTGCCATAATTCATAAGCTTCATCGTCATCTTCATGTACGGTAACCCATATCTTGTCTATGGGCAAATTCAAATACTTTTCTGAAGTAATAAACTCCCAAGAATACGCCATCACTTCTTCTTTAAAATAATCTCCGAAAGAGAAATTACCTAACATCTCAAAAAGCGTGTGGTGGCGTGCTGTGTAGCCTACATTGTCAAGGTCGTTGTGTTTTCCACCTGCCCTAAGACATGTTTGAGAAGAAGTGTTACGAGGAGGTTTAGGGATAGGAGCATCGCCTGTGAAGATACTCTTAAACGGTACCATGCCAGCATTGATAAACATAAGAGTGCCATCATCATCCAATGGTACCAGTGGTGCTGAACGTACGAGTGTATGCCCCTTAGACTGAAAAAAGTCTAGAAATAATTTTCTAATATCCATGAGTTAATAATCCTAAAATAAATTAGAGATATTTTACCTAAAATGTGGTTATTTAAAGGTAAAAAGTACAAATATCATCTTCGTCATAATCAAAGCTACCATCACCATAGGTAGACGAAGCACCAAAGTAAGCACACTCATATCCTATGCCTCTTTTCCCATGGTCTCTAAAGTCCACAATACGGACAATATCATCAAAATCATCACCATACACTCCCTCCAGTCCATTGAAGTCAAATTCACAGGTATCAGGCTCTATAAAAGAGAATGCACCATTGGGCATTGTTGTATCCCAAGATCGCATCGAGTCACAGATGTAAGGTATGCCCCCATAAGTAAGTCCACGCTCATCTGATAAAAATAGTGTGGTAAGATTATTGGCAAAGTTATTTCCACCGTGACCTATGTAATTGTTATGATTAGCCATATATCCATCTCTATGGTCTATGCCATTACAGGCACTCAAAATCAAAACACTTACTGCTGCTGTTAAAGATAATAGTATTTTTTTTATCATATTTTTCTCCTTTAAGAGATCTTAGTCTTCTTGAAAGTATGACAGTAAATCGTGAGGGATTCGTGGGCTAGAGTTCCTCCAATAGTATGTTAGCTATCTGTTCACTTCCATTTTTTTCTATACTATCCATAAGCCCTTGGCTAATCATAGACAAGTCTTCATTGAGTAATTCAAGCACTTTAGCACTATCAATCTCACCTTCTCTCATAAGCCATGCAAGGTTTTTCTGAACCAAAAACTGTGCATTATGGTACTGATGGTCAGAAGCTGCATGAGGATAGGGGATGTATAGTGTAGGTACAGCTGTGGCTGAGAGTTCCCAAAGAGTAGATGCCCCTGCACGTGCTATGGCAAAATCTGCTTCATGCATGTAGCTAGCAAGTTTTGTCGTAAAACCAAAAACTTCTGCTTCAATGCCTAAATCTTCATAAGCTTTTTGTACTTCTTCTACGTTATTGACACCTGCTTGGTGTATGATACGTATGCCTTTTTCTTTTAGCCTTAGCGCGATATCAAGTGCCAAAGCGTTGATAGCCTTTGCTCCTTGTGACCCCCCTAGAAAAATAATAGTCTTGACTTCTTCTCTCGCTCTAGCATTGTCAAAAAATATCTCTTTTATGGGGTATGCTTTAATGGGACTTTCTTCTAAGTAAGAGGAGATAAAATGTGTTGCATATGGCTTCAATAGTTTGTTAAGCGAACCCAGTGCGGCGTTTTGTTCATGTATAACCAAGGGCGTAAAAGTAAGCTTCGCAGCAAACGCCATAGGAGCAGCTGAAAATCCTCCCACAGAAAAGACTACTTTTGCCTTATGTTTGCGTATAAGTTTCATAGCTTTAAACATAGCAGAAGCCATCATAAAAAGTGACTTTACCTTGCCCAGCTTACCTTGATTTACCACACCACGTGTATCAAAAAAGTATCTATGGGCGAAGTCATCATCTTCTTCAAACCACTGTCTGTCTTGTCCTGAAGTTGAACCTATATAGATGAGTTCTTCATTTTTTAGATGCTCTTTAACCGCCTTTATGATAGCAAGATGTCCACCCGTACCACCACCTGTCATAAGTATGCTCATATTTGTCCTTTTTATATCATGTCGCCTTTAGCATCACGAGGTACTTTTTTTGAAACCATCAAGACCATACCTATAGCAATACATGACGCTAAGATATGTGATCCACCATAAGATAAAAAAGGTACAGCTATGCCCTTAATCGGCGTAATGCCAGAGATGCCATAAGAGTTAAGTATAAACGCAAAAGCTATCAATAACCCAACACCTATAGAAAATAAATAATACATAGGGTTTTTGACTTTGGCTGCTATCTTAAATATGCGAAATATAATAAAAAGCATAGTCAACGCAACCAATGCTAAACCTAAAAACCCTAGTTCCTCCGTGATTCCCGCTAAGACAAAGTCAGTATGCACTTCGGACAGATACCCCAATTTGAACTGACCATTTCCTAAACCCTGCCCGAAAAAGCCTCCATTATGAATGGCATTAAGTGAGTTTGAAATCTGATAAGGCTCCTTAAATGCTTCCACGCGTAAGGATTGCAACTGCTCAAAAGGCAATACAGAAAGAATATTCTCTTGCACCGTTCCCCACCAAGACTTAATCCGTGCCATACGATGAGGGGCAAAAAAGATAAGTGCTACAAATGCCGAAAGTACAGCCAAAAGCATCATAAGAAAAAATCTAAAAGAAGAACCTATAAACAAGAAAAGTACCATCAATGTTGCACCCAATACAACTACTTGACCCAAGTCTTTTTGGAAGACTGCTATAATCACCACTGCGACAAGAAAGATAGCAATATATGGGAAAAATGTACGTATTTCCTCAAAAAAACCCATCTTTTCTTTGTTTAAAAGTTTACGTGAAAAACTCCACGCCAAAAAGAAAACGAACCCTACTTTAAAAAACTCCACAGGGGCTACAGACATGGGGCCTACGCGTATCCAACGTTTCGCACCTCCTGCAGCATTTACCAGTGATGATGGTAAAAACTGCATGACTATCATCAAGAGAGAGAAGGCAAAGAAAAGTAGCAATCCAACACGCACGAACCATACATCCGGATCCAACTTGGTCAAACTAGCCATAGTAACAAACCCTATAAAAATCGCCATACCCTGCCGTATAAAAAAGTGAAAATCTGTATATCCAAAATGCACCACTGTGTATGTGGAGAGTGAATAACTCATCACCAGTGACAACGTTAGAAGCATCATTACTCCTGCTAAAAGAGGCTTGTCTATCATTTTAAATTCGCTTTCATAAAATACATTTGTAATATTAATTAGTATTTTATCAAAATTAATATAAAATTACACTCATGTAAGAGGAAAAGATGAATCAACATATACAAAACAAAGCAATACACCGAAGAAACTACAAGATTCCTGTTTTATTTTTACTTTTTGTGCTTGCCATGGGTATCTTTTTGTTTTCAATTTTAAAAACTATCACAAGCGAAAGACGCATACCCTCCCACAACAAAACCATACATGACCGCTCTTTTCGTGGTGCTATCATCTCTGCTGATAATTATACGCTTTCTAGCTCCAACAAAACCTACCAAGCCGTCATACGAGGTGCAAGTATAAAACCAGAGATGAAAGAAACTTTTGTGCGTCTTTTTTCCATCTACGCCAATATACCAGAAGAAGAAATCCTCAAAAAGTTTAAGCGTAAAGGTAAACCTATACAAAGCAATATCATACTCTCTAAGACTATTGGCTCGAGTACTGCTATGCAACTAAAATCTCTTGCTATCAAGCTTCGTAGACTTGGTGTGTTTCGCTCCATTAAAACACGTTCTGGTATAGATGTGCTTTTTGGTCTTGATATCATAGAAAATGGAGAGACTAGACGTTTCCCCCTTAAAGATGTTATGAGTCCCATACTGGGATATGTGAGTAAAGAATCTGATGGAAGATACACAAGACCAAAAGGTCAAAAAGGACTTGAACGTAACTATAACGAACATATCACTTCAAAAAAAGATGGTTATTTTAAAGGAAAGCGTGATGTACTAGGTGCAGTCATACATGACAAAAACAGCATCAATTCTGGACGCGTAGATGGTCTAAACCTACACCTCAACATTCCCTTGGCATTGCAAAGAAGAGTCGAACTCATGATAGATGCCATGAAACAAAAGATAGACGCAGATGAGATACTTGTAGGCGTCATGGAAAGTGGGACAGGTAAGGTACTTGCACTCGCAAGTACAGAACGCTACGATCCCACGCACATCTTACAAGAAGATGTACTAAAGCTTAGCCCAAAATTTGCAGAATACCCACATGAAGCAGGTTCTGTTCTGAAGCCACTAGTCATCGCCATTGCCCTTGACCAAAAGAAGATTACCCCAAACACTTCCTTCCAAACTGGATACAAAAATTTCGATATCACAGGAGGTCAAACCATCAACGATGACCACTTTCACAGCTCGTTAAAAGCTGCTGATATCATCGTATACTCATCAAACATAGGCACATCTAAAATCTCATGGACGCTAACTGGTAAAGAATTTAGAGATGGATTACTTAAATTTGGTGTAGCCAAAAAATCAGGCATTGACCTTTCACGTGACCTTCCAGGCTCTCTTAAACCTCAGCACATCTTGGAACACAAAATGCACAGGGCAAATTCTTCCTTCGGCTATGGCATGCTATTAACATTTGCACAACTTTTTAAAGCCTACTCTGCATTCAATAATGATGGTATCGCTGTCACTCCTCGTATCGTAAATTACCTAGCAGACGGTAAAGGCAAACAGTACAAGCTCAAGCCACGAGTAGGCGACATAAAAGCTGTAGGCAAAAAAGCTGCAAATCAAATACATGATATATTACTGGAGGTAGTTAAGCGTGGCACAGGAAGAGCCACGCGATACCCAGGGCTAGCAGTAGGAGGCAAAACAGGTACAGCACACATCGCCAAAAATGGGAGCTATGTATCTGAATACCACAGTAGCTTCTACGGCTTTGCCAACGACAAACATGGCAACAAATATACCATCGGTGTCCTAGTCATACGTGCCAAAAAATGGAAAAAATACTACGCCTCACAGTCTGCTGTACCAACGTTTAAAAACATTCTCAAGATACTAGTAGCACAAAAGCACCTAAAGCCAGACCCAAAAGAGATGGTACAAGAGAAGATAGATGAAACACTTTACGTAGCAGACATACCCAAAAAAGAAAAAAACCATAAAGTAGAAGAAAGAAAAATAGAAAAGAAAAAGATGCATCCAAAAAAGAAAAAGATTGTGGAGAAAAAAAAGAAAAAGACCAAAAAAAGAAAAAAGAAAAAAACAGTCAAATCACTTTTTAACATAAAAGATAAACCGCACAAAAAGACAAAAAGACAAAAAAACAAGACAAAATTAAAGATTGAAGTACATTCTAAACCCAAACCTGCAACGAAGAAACTGCCCAATGATTTGTTTAAAGATTTAGATATGTTTTAAAGCCAAAGATTGTCTATCAATCTAGGTTTCCCTACCCAAGCAGCCACTAAGATGATAGTGTTTCCTTTTTCTACCGTTTCTAGTGTATTAAATGCTCTGTCTACTATAGCGATGTATTCTACTTTGTCTGCGTCTTTTAGGACATCAAGCATTTCTTTTTTGATAAATTCTACATTTAGCTCTCCTGACATGATGAGTTTACTAGCACTTTTGAGTGAGCTAGAAAGACACAAAGCCCGTTGCTTTTCCTCTCCTGCCAAGTAGACATTGCGTGAGCTTAGTGCCAAGCCTTGCTCGTTTCTTACTATCTCGCAAGGTACGATATTGATATCCATAAAGTAGTTCTTTGTCATTTGAACGATGAGTGCCAACTGCTGGGCATCTTTTTTGCCAAAGTAAGCGTTGCTAGCCCCAGACAGATTTAGCAACTTCATGACCACTTGAAGCATGCCATCAAAATGCCCAGGACGCTTTTCTCCTTCTAGCACGTATCCCCGCACCGCTGGAGCACCTATGCACAATTCATCTTCTTCATACATCTCTTCTATCTTTGGCATAAAAAGTATATCCACACCTGCCACTTCGCATATCTTGATGTCGGCTTCATCTTGACGTGGGTATGCATCTAAATCTTCGCCTTGCAAAAACTGTGTAGGATTTACAAAAATAGAGACTATGAGATGGTTATTTTCATCTCTTGCACGCTTTATGAGTGAAATGTGTCCTTGATGCAAAGCTCCCATCGTTGGTACAAAACCTATAGGTCCATGTAGCTCTTTTTTTGCTTCTAATAATTCTTCTATCGTCTTAGCAATAATCATCTCTAACCTCATATTTCACTTTTATTTGCTAAAATCATACCAAAAAAGTAGTGAAATTATTATGGATGCATACGAATACAGTGAACTTTTAAAATCTCTCACCATTAAGATGGGTAACATCGCCCATATTGTCAAGCCAGACGTCCTGCAAACTAGGCTCACAGATATAGAAATCATGCAGCAAGACCAAGACTTCTGGACTGATGTTGGAAATGCAGGTAAAATTTCTCAAGAAAAAACCAAAACAGAACGAATACTAACCACCTATCATAATGCAAATGATGCAGTAGTGGATGCAGTAGAATACTTTGAACTTGCAAAGTCAGAAAAAGATGATGAAACATTAGAAATGCTCTATGAAGATGCATCTTCTCTCAAAGTCAGCACCAATGCCTTAGAGGTACAAATGATGCTAAGCGGTGAACACGATAGCAACAATGCCATAGTCTCCATACATCCAGGGGCTGGTGGCACAGAAAGTCAAGATTGGGCCTCTATGCTTTACCGCATGTATCTGCGTTGGGCAGAACGTCGTGGATTTAAAGTAGAAGGTCTTGACTATCAAGCAGGCGAAGAAGCGGGACTAAAAGATGTGAGTTTTATCATAAAAGGTGACAATGCCTATGGCTACCTCAAGGTAGAAAATGGCATACATAGACTCGTACGCATTTCACCATTTGATTCCAATGCCAAGAGACATACTTCATTCTCTTCCGTCATGGTCTCTCCAGAAATTGATGATGAAATAGACATCGTCGTAGAAGACAAAGACATACGCATAGATACCTATAGGTCAAGTGGAGCTGGAGGGCAGCACGTAAACACCACAGACTCTGCTATACGTATCACGCACCTAGAGACAAATATCATCGTCCAATGCCAAAACGACAGAAGCCAACACAAGAACAAGGCGGCAGCCATAAAGATGCTAAAATCACGTCTCTATGAGTACGAAATGGCTAAAAAACAAGCAGTCTTAGATGGTGTAGAAAAATCAGAAATCGGCTGGGGTCACCAGATACGATCCTACGTAATGCAACCCTACCAACAAGTAAAAGACACACGTTCCAACATACCCTACTCCAATGTAGATGCCATACTTGATGGTGATATAGATAAGCTTTTAGAGGGTGTACTTATAGCTCAGGCGAAGTAGCCAAAAAGTTAACTAGGTCAGTTCCTTGTTTTTCAATCTATGCACCGTGTCACATAAACCTGCCATCTGCTCATCATGTGTCACAAGAAGTAGTCCTGCTTCATTTTCTCTTACATAGTCTAAGAGAACTTTCATCACCAACTTTGCCGTCTCTTTGTCTAAGTTGCCCGTAGGTTCATCTGCAAAGATGATGCGTGGTTTTTTACTCAACACCCTAGCGATAGACACACGTTGCTGTTGCCCTCCAGAGAGTTCCCCAATACGCTGTTGCATCAGTTCTTTTATCTCTAGCTTTTCCAATAATGACTCTTCTATGGTACTTTCTGAAAGCATAGTCGCTACATCTATGTTATCCATGACCGACATCCCTTTAAACAGGTAATGAAACTGAAAGATAATCCCTATGTCGTAACGACGTAAAGACTCTATGGCATCATCATTCTGTGCATAAAGCTCTTTACCAAAAAGTTTTACTGAACCCTCATCAGGCTTGATGAATGTAGAAAAAATATGCAGCAAAGTAGACTTACCAGAACCCGAACGTCCTATAATAGCACTACTCTGCTTCGCATCTAAAGTAAAATCAACATCTGAAAATAAAAGAGTATCAAAAGAGTGAGATATACTGGTAGCTTCCAAAAGAGCATTAGACATAATAAACCTTAAATTAAATTATATGTATTTTATCATAAAAAAGTTAGTGGGGAAGTTTTTAAAGAAATTGTCTTAGATAATTCAATAGTCTTCTGATTTATTGTAGATTTGAGGGTTGTTGTTTGGGAGCATATCCTAAATAGTCTTCTAGTTTGTTGCAGGTTTGGAGGTTGTGATGAAGGAGTGTACGTCAGTACATGACTGAACTCACTCCTTCAAAGATGTGACAAAATAGAAGAACTATTAGCCTAGTTGGGCTGCTACTTCTGCGGCGAAGTCTTCTTCTGCTACTTCTATACCCTCACCCACTTCAAGCCTAGTGAAGTTAGTAATTTCAGCTGTACCGCCTGCTGCTTTTGCTTTATCTGCAATGTGCTGGGCAACAGTTTTAGAGTCATCCATTACAAACTTTTGGTCAAGAAGACATTGTTCTTGGTCAAGAGTTGTATTGTCTGAGATAAATCTAGCGATTTTTCCTGGAAGGATTTTATCCCAAATTTTCTCTGGTTTACCTTCTTTTGCAAGTTCCTCTTTAAGTGTCACTTCCACAGATGCCATAACATCGTCTGTTAGTTGCGACATTGAGATATACTGAGGTACATTTTTAAGAGGCTTTTTAAGTCTTACAAGCTCTTCATTTTCTTTTTCTATAGCAACTATTCTACCTTTGGTTTCTTCTGCTACATAAGAAGCATCAAAATCTTTGTAAGATAGAGTAGATGGACTCATCGCTGCTGCATGCATAGCAACATCTTTAAGCACAGAAGTCATTGCTTCTGCGGTTGCCTCAGAGTCGCATTTAGCTTCTATGATAACGCCATTTTGACCATTTGAGTGCAGATAACCATTCACTGCTGTATGCGTATCTGCCTCTATAAGTGCAGAACGTCTCACAACAAGTTTTTCACCAATGGTTGCAGTTTTTTGAGAGATGTACTCTGAAAAAGGTGCACCATTTATGGCAGAAGCGTTGATAGCTTCTGCATTTGCGATACTGCTATCAAATGTATGATTAACTACATCTGCCATCACTGCTAAAAATTTCTCATTTTGTGCTACAAAGTCTGTTTGCGAGTTAATCTCAACGATGACTGCTTTTTTACCCTCAACTCTTACACCGATGGCACCTTCAGCAGCTACTTTACCTGCTTTTTTAGCAGCAGCTCCCATACCTTGGTCTCTAAGCCATTCAACTGCTTTGTCCATGTCGCCATCCGCAGCAACAAGGGCTTTTTTACAATCCATCATTCCTGCTTCAGTCATCTCTCTGAGTGTCTTGATGTCTTTTGGTCCAAAGTTTGCCACGACTACGCTCCTGCCAACTCTGAAGCAGATGCAACAGCGTCTTTAAAGTCACCTTTGAAAGAATATTTGTCTTCCATTACTTTGATTTGCTCTGCAGTCATGTTTGCTACGTCATCAAATGTATAGAAACCCTCATCGTTTAGTTTGCCTTGATATACTTTACCAACGCCAACTATCTTAGTAAGGTCATCACCTTTTTTATCGTCTGCTTTCTTTGCAGGTTCTTTTTTTGCATCTTCTGAAATTACTTCAGTTTTTGCTTCTTCTGTTTTTGCTTCAGCTTTAGGTGCTGCTTTTTCTTCTACAAGTTTAGCTACTTCTGTTGCAGTTGCTGGTGTCGCTACTTCTTCAGTTTTTGCTTCAGAAGATGCTTCTGTCATAAGTGCTTCCATTTCACCTGCTGGTACTTCATCTACATCAGAACCATTAGCTTCTGCGTACGCTGCTTTACCTTCTATGATTGCTTCAGCCATTTCTTTACAGAAAAGATTTATAGAACGGATAGCATCATCATTACCAGGAATCGGGTAATCGATGACATCTGGGTCACAGTTAGTATCTAGTGGAGCGATGACTTTCAT
>CAZNEJ010000021.1:0-16009 GCA_964571975.1 uncultured Sulfurovum sp.
TATCATAGTGGTATTATATACGGTATCATATTAAAATAACTTTAACTTGGCAGGAGAATCTTACAGGTGAGACTACTAACGATGGTATACACTTTGGAAGATATATAGCTATTTTGCTATAATTCCACCAATAGACAGCAAGGAAACAATATGGCACTCATAGACCTCTTCGACATCAAAAAACAATATGACATCAAGTTACTGCTAGATGATGTGAACTTTCATCTAAATCGCGGGGAACGCATCGCTGTGGTGGGGCAAAACGGTTGTGGCAAGTCAACGCTTATGAAGATAGCCTTGGGTACAGAAGAGCCTAGTGAAGGAAAACGTGTTGTGAGTAACACCCTGCAAGTAGAAATGCTAGACCAAAACCCACACTTTGATGCAACTCTTACTGTACGTGATGCCATACTCAACGAACTAAAAGAACTTAAACTTGCCCAAGAAGAACACGCACGTCTTAGCTTACAAGTCGCAGAAGACTTTGAGAATGAAGAACTACTTACTAAGCTAGAAAATATAAGTTCATTTCTTGACCAGCACAATGCTTGGAACATAGATGATAAGATAGAACGCATCTTGCAAGAGTTTAAACTCAAAGAATATGAAGAACGTTTAGTCATCTCGCTTTCTGGTGGAGAACAACGTCGTGTAGCCCTAGCCTCTTTGGTACTTAAAAAACCTGATGTCTTACTGCTAGATGAACCAACCAACCACCTCGATGTCTACATGGTAGAGTTTTTAGAAGAGATACTCCTAAAAGAGAAGTTTACCCTACTCTTTATCTCTCACGACAGACACTTCATAGACACCATTGCCACACGTGTCATAGAAGTAGAGAACCAAGGACTGGTCTCATATAAGGGTGGCTACCGTGACTATTTGCTACAAAAAGAAGAGCGTATGCTCTCGCTTGCAAAAAGCCACAACACCCTAGTAAAAATGCTCAAACGTGAAGAAGAGTGGCTAGGCAAAAGTGTAAGGGCTAGAGAAAAACGTAACCAAGGACGAAAAGCAAGAGTCTTTGAGCTAAGAGAACAAGCTAAGAAGAACCCTACACTTATACGTAAAATGCAAATAGAGCTTGAACGTGAGAAAAAAAGTTGGAGAGGAGAAAAAGGGCTAAAAAAACGAAAAATGCTCTTTGATATAGAAAACCTAAACTACTCCATAGCAGGTAAACTACTCATAGAAGACTTTACTACTCGTATACTCCAACGTGACAAACTTGCTATCGTGGGTGTAAATGGTGCAGGTAAATCTACCCTGCTCAAACTCCTCCTTGGTCGTCTTAAAGCTGACGCAGGACTCATTAGCAAAGGAGAGTTTCGCATAGGCTACTTTGACCAACACAGAGAGATGCTAAGTGATGAACAAACCCTCATAGAAACTTTTTGCCCAGATGGAGGAGACCATGTGGATGTACAAGGTGCGCATATGCACGTTTTTGCCTACCTTAAAACCTTTTTGTTTCCTGCTGAGTACATGACTAAAAAAGTAGGACAACTAAGTGGTGGAGAAAAAAACCGTGTAGCCCTAGCTCTTTTGTTTACCAAAGATGTAGAGTGTCTCATACTCGATGAACCTACCAACGACTTAGACATCCAAACCATCACTATCTTGGAGGACAAACTCATAGCCTTTCAAGGAGCATTGCTTTTCGTCTCACATGATAGATACTTCATAGACAAGATAGCTTCTAAGCTTATCATCTTTAAAGGTGAGGGTGTGGTTGAAGAGTCTTATCAAACCTATACAGAATACCTAGAGATAGAAAAAGACATGAAAGAACTTTCAGATCTTGATAAAGAAGTGCAAGAAAACGTCAAAAAAGAAAATGAAAACAAAGAAAAAAGTAAAACTAAGCTAAGCTACAAAGAACAACAAGATTACGATAATTTGCCAAATGAGATAGAAGCCTTAGAAGGAAAAATAGCAGCAATCAACAAATGTTTATACGACCCTAACTGCTATGAAGACAAGGGCTTAGTTGCCCTAAGTGAAGAACTATCTACACTTGAGACCCTCTATGAAGAAAAAACTGAAAGATACCTAGAGGTACTAGAACTTTTTGAAGTCCTGTAGTCAATCAATAGTATATAGTAACACTCCGCCTGCCCCAGCGTAATGCTCTTCGTCTATCCAGCCCCATATAAATATCTATACGTTTCTTGTAGCGTTTATTCATTTTATCTCTTACTGTATAGTAACCACGTAGACCACCTATGCGTACCCTAGTTCCATTTCGCATGCCATACCGAGTAAGCATATCACGAGAAACTGCGATTATTTTCATGCCTGGACGTAAGCGATTGTTCCATGCAGCTAAAAATGGCGTACTATCTGTTTGTCCACTATGCGAAGAGTATGCTGTAGCAGTAACACGTAGTTTACGTTTACCAAATCCACGAATAAATTTGATTTTTTTGTTCTTTTTTACAAGCTTACTTCTCTTCTTTACTTCTTTTTGTTTCCTGAGTAACTTCTTCTTTACTTCTTTTTGTCTTTTTACTAACTTTTTCTTTGCAAGCAAAACCTTTTTTTCAGCTTCTATTTTCTTAAGTATGTAAGGCAGTGGTAATTTCAATTTTTTTGCAACCCTAAGTATCTCATTGGGGCTTATATGATTAAACTTTGCCAATTGGTTTGGTTCAAGCTTGAATTGATATGCAATGGTATTGAGAGTATCCCCAGATTCTATACTATATTCTGCATCTGAAATGGAATCTACCATTTTTTGAGACAACGGTATTTTAAAGTTTTGACCCAATTTCAACGTCTGTGTTTTATTGAAATCGTTTAATGTCGATAATTCTTTTATGCTTAGCCCAAATTTACTTGCTATCTTTCCAAGGAAATCCCCTGAGACTACTTTATAAGCACCATATACTTTTTCTTTTGCGATAACTTTTTCTATTGGAGATTTATTGATTTTTACCTTTTTATCAACAAAGTCTTCTTTGTCTTGTCTTGCTGTATCAATAGACTCAACAATGTCTTGTATTATTTTTTTATCTATAGATTTATCCTCTACTTCTAGCTCTAAAGGGTGATGGTATGTTCTTTTAAAGCGTAGAGAATCTTCTATTTTTACATATTTTTCTATCATATCTGCAACAGAAATAGATTTTGGTTTTTGGGGGAGAGAAAATGTATTTTGGACAATAAGTTTTTTTCTATCTCTATCGTGATACATCTGCTTAGCATACATGAGCTTTCCACCGTATGGATTGCATTCAGGTGCAGTGCCCATTGCACACTCTACAGTACCCTTTGCGTTGATACTTATGTGCATAAAAACAAGCAAAAATATGACGTAAAATAATTTGTCCAAGTAAACTTTTATCATGATTTAATGTTAAACTATAAAAAGCTTAACATTTCTCCTTTTATATACTCTTTTTCAACCACTACAGAATGAATGATAGGCTTAGCAAATAACCCTGTAATCATAGATGGTACAGGGATATTTGCATGTTTACTTACATAGCTTAATGCCTCTATGTCACCATTTACCTCATGACCCAAGGCCTTAGATACTGCGGGAGAAAACTTTGTCCATTCTGCTGTAGAATAGATAATAGTCTTCAAGTCTGCCTCACGTAGCTTCCCATAGGCTCCCATGCATGTAGCCGTATGTGGATCCATTATGTACCCATTATTGGCATAAAGACCAATCACCGATTTACATTCTGCATCATCTGAAAAAGATGCATCAAAGTCTTCCCTTAGTGAGGCTAGTTCTTCTTCTTCCAATTGAGATTTTCCTGTATTGGCTAAATCATCCATCAATTCCTTGGTACGCTTAGCACCAAACTTATCGAACATAATACGCTCGATATTGGATGATTTCAAAATGTCCATTGCTGGAGATTCTGTCTTGACAAGTGACCTATGTCTCAAATCGTAAGTTCCTGTTTTTATCCAATCGGTCAAGATATTGTTCATATTTGAAGAAATAAGTATCTTTTCTATGGGAAGACCTGCTTTTTTTGCGTAGTATGCACCTAGGGCATTACCAAAATTACCAGATGGTATGACAAGATAAATCTTCTCTCCAGAGCCAATATTATCTTTTCTTAACAATTCTAAATAAGCATGAATATGATAAATGATTTGAAAGATAATGCGTCCAAAGTTTACAGAATTTGCAGCAGATAACTTAATGCTTTTCTCTTCTAGTTCTGCCTTAAAGTCTTCAGAAGCCAGTAGGTCTTTCAGTGTATTTTGCGTATCATCAAAACTACCTTTGACACCTATGACTTTTAAATTTGATGCATCTTCAGTCACCATTTGTAACTTTTGCACATCTGACGTTCCCTCATAGGGGTAAAGACAGGCTACTTGTATACCCTCTTGGTTTTTAAATGTTTCCAATGTCGCGGGTCCAGTATCTCCAGATGTTGCTGCCATGATAAGATAATGTTCGCCTCTTTTTTGAGCCAATTTACTCAAGATATAACCAAAAGGCTGCAAAGCCATATCTTTAAAAGCACGCGTGGGTCCATGATACAGTTCTGCAACAAAGCAATCATCTTCTATTTGAGAAATGGGTACGGGGTTCGAAGGGTCATCAAAGGCATCATATCTTTTTAATGCCTCTTCCAATACTTCTGTTTCTATATCTATATCAAATGCTAGTAAAAAATCCAATGCTAGAGTTTTATAGTTAGATGTGAGATGTTTTTCTAAAAAATCTTTCCCTATATTGGGAAGTGTTTGTGGCACATATAGTCCGCCATGGCTAGCACTAGGACTTAGTATAGCTTCTGAAAAAGGAACAGATGATGGTTTGTGTCCATCATTCCCTCTGGTCTCAATAAATTGCATGTATTCTATCCTGTAAATCTGTTATATTTATATAGAGTATTATAGCTAAAAAATACAATGATATATTGTTTTGATTGGGTAAAATGGGTAAAACTTAGTTGTTCATGGTAAAGGTGTCACCGATACGCATTAAGTATATTTAGGGAAAAAGAATGTCAATTCATAAAAGTGACACCTTAAACATAAAAAACTAAGTCAAGTTAAAAAATAATGTAGAAAAAAGAAATTATCACAAGAAATGATAATTTGTATATCTCCATTGGTAGTCAGACAATCTACGAGAGACTCATAACTTTCCGTGTTCACCTCGCGATGAATTTGGCTTTTTCAATACAGTATAACCGCATAAAGTATAGTATCTATATATCTATCAATATAACCTTAGTTTTCATAAATTTTACAATTCTATACATGTCCCCACCCCAGAACTAGTCAAAATCTCAAGGAGCAAAGAGTGCTCAACCCTACCATCGATGATGTGAGCTTTCTTAACTCCTCCACGTAAAGCCTCTATACAGGCATCAACCTTAGGCAACATACCACCTTGTATGGTTCCATCTGCTTTCAATGCTTCTGTTTTTTCTATGCTTAGATTGGTCATAAGCTTCATATCTTTATCTAAAACACCAGGCGTGTCTGTCAAAAACAGTACTTTTCGTGCCTCCATGGCTACTGCTATTTTTGAAGCAGCAAGATCAGCATTGATGTTGAACCCAGGATGCCCCATAGTTGAGCTTCCTGCGATAGGTGCTATGACTGGAACTGCACCATCTTCTATGATATTGTTGACTATCTCTGGGTTAACATGTTCTATGATTCCCGTATATCCAAAATTATCAAAGTCCTTAGCTATCCCTTTTAAAAAACCACCATCTTTTCCAGAGATACCAATAGCCTTAGAGCCATGGTTGTCCAACAGTGAGACTATCTCCTTGTTGATGCTGCCAGAGAGTACCATCTCTGCTATACGCATCACTTCTTTTGTGGTAACACGTTGTCCATCTACAAATCTAGTGCTTACGCCTAAATCAGAAAGCATGTCTGTGATACTTTTTCCCCCACCGTGCACTACAATAGGCTTCATGCCTACAAGATGCAAGAGTACTATGTCTTGGGCAAACTGTTCTTTTAGGGCATCACTGGTCTGTGCTGCCCCACCATACTTGATAACTATCTTTTCATTGGCAAAGCGTTTAATGTACGGTAATGCCTCAAGTAAAGTTTTGACTACCTCTATGTTGTCACGCATGTCTATGTCCTTCTATGTACTTATCTATTTTCGTCATTATAGCATCATTTATTGTCAGTCTAAGCTTCATTTCGGAGAGCCTAAAGTCAAAACTATCTAATTTTACCCTATCTTTAGAGGTGCATAATATACTCGTTGCTCCATACTCCTTCATGCTGTTTTCTAAAGTTTTTTTATCAAAATAAGCATGATCATCCAAATACACCTTTCCCACCACCCCTTTAGGTAGGTATTTATCTAACCTTTTTGGGTTTGAGATAGCGGTGATAAGAACCATATTTTCTGTAAGATTTTCGTAAGTCAGAAAACGTTCAAAATCCTCATCCTCTTTGGCCACAATATCTGCATGGCTCTTTGCAAACCAAAACTCCCTAAAAGCGCCTGCTGGAAAAGGCAGATAGTTTTTAATGCTAGCTGGCTCTAAAAGTATCTCGTACTTTTTTATCTCCACACGATTGAAACCATCATCGAGTATAAGCAGTTTTGCCCCTCTACTTTTAGCCAATGCTATAGCTAGATGCCTATCTTCACTTACTATAACAGAAGCATGAGGCAAGGACTCTGCCATGAGCATTGCCTCGTCACCACTGTCTTCTACTCCCACAAGTACCTTACCGCGATAGCTGACCTCTTTTAGCCCTCTACTTTTCCGACCATATCCACGAGAGATGATAAACACCTCTTCATACCGTGAAGCCAAAGCGATGACAAAAGGGGTTTTTCCAGACCCGCCTAGCATGATGTTACCCACAGAAAGTATAGGTATGCCGAAATCTTTTCTGCGTGCAAACAACCTACGCAATGACATGATTGAGCCATACACCAAAGACAGAGGCAAGAACAGAAAAATGATAGGCAGATGATAGAATTTAGGAGAAAAAAACATCTTTTCAAAAAACATCCTCATATACTAACCTCTACGCATTCTTTTGCACCAAGTTTTTTTATCTCTATGCAGGTAAACCCTGCAGCCTTGCGTGCTTCAACATTTACATGTGGCCTATGCTTATCTAACAAATCATACTTTCGAAGAATGTCAAAATAAACACTCAATTCTTTTCCTTCTTTCTCGCAAAGATACTTGAACCACTTATCTCCTTTTTGCACATGGTCTATCTCTTCTACATAGATAATGTTTATTATTTCTATAAGCCTTGCCACTGTAGGGATTTTCTTTTTATTGTTAAGTTTTTTGAGTATTTGCGGACTAACATCCAAGCCAGATGCTTCAAAATAACGAGGTATAATCGCCATACGGTCTAGTATATTGTGGGCAGTGTTGTGGGCAGCATCAAAAAGTCCAGCATGCACGGGGAAGCAACCATAAGAAAAACCTAGTTCCTCTAGGTGGACATTGAGCATCTGAAAATGTCGTATCTCATCTGAAGCAACTTCGAGCCAGTCTATTTTATAATTCATTGGCATATGTGGGTAACGATACACTGCATCAAGTGCCAAGTCAATAGCAGCATACTCTATGTGAGCGATGGAGTGTACCAAGGTCGCTAGACCTTCATTGCTATCAAAGTCTTTACGTGTACGCAAGTCTCTTGGGGAAACAATAGTGCATTTATTGGCATACGAAGGTTCAGAAAACATCCTAGGAACAAAACCATCCGCATCCCTAACCTCATTTTGGCTACAATACTCCAAACATTGGGCAGTCAGTTTCTTCTTGACATCTACATCATCACTACTAATGGCTTGCTCTAATACATCATAAATATTCATAGTCTCAATTATACACTATTAATCTTTTATATATTTAACTAAACCCCCAACAATAAGGCAGGAAAATATGGAAATAAAAATGCAACCCATGGGTGGAACCCAAACCAATTGCTACATCGTTACCATTGACAAAAAAGACTTCATCATAGACCCTGGCATGGGTGCTACTACATGGGTAGTAGACAATGTCAAGAACCCAGTGGCGATACTCAATACCCATGCACACTTTGACCACATATGGTCCAATCAAGAAGTGCAAGATGCCCTCAAAATTCCCATCTATTGCCCCAAAGATGATACTTTTATGCTAACAAAATGTCCTCTAGGTCAAAATGTACCTCCAAGCGAAGCAGACTACATGGTCGTAGGAGATGAACTTTTAACACTTAAAGGCGTAAAGATACAGTACAGGCACTTCCCTGGACATACCCCAGGATGTAGCATCATACAGATAGAAGATGTTTGGTTTTCTGGAGATTTTCTTTTTCAACAATCCATAGGAAGATGGGACTTTCCTTTTTCATCAGGCGAAGATATGGTAAAAAGTTTAGAAAAAGCCATGAAATTAGAGGGCGACTACAGCATCTACCCAGGGCATGGCTTAAGTACTACCCTCAAGGCAGAGCAGAAAGTGATGCCGTACTGGATAAACAATGTGCAAAATAGCCTTTAGGGGCATGTCTTAACTTAGTGAGAGCTTCGTCTATTTGTCGCCCGCACACTTACCAGAAGCACATTTGCCTGCTTGACACTTCATCTCAAAAGGTTTGAGGTCTGATTTTTCAGGTGCTTTTTCGAAGAAACCTTCTGTATATAGCACATAGGTAAATATCGTACCCAAGACTGCTAATATTAAAATGATATAAATAAAGAATTTTTTCATCAGTACGAAAACTTATATCCGCGTCTACGCACAGTATGAATCACCTGAAAACCAAGAATACTCTTCAAGCGTTTACGTATCTGATTGATAGCAACTTCTACTGTGTTATCACTCACATACTCAGGTTCTTCCCAAAGTGCATTGATGATTTCATCTTTGGAGAAAACCCTTTTTTCGCGTAATGCTAGGTATGCTAAGATATCAAATGTCTTTCCATTTAAGGAGACTATTTTCTTATCATATTCTATTTTCTTATTGGCTATATCTATGACCAATTTATCTATGTTTACTTGTGTACCAAAAAGATGTCTCATGTTTGCTAGCACACGTACAGCTATGAGGTCGGGGTGCTCACAGTGATTACAAATGACATCATCTACACCCAAATCGAAAAAGGAAACTTGTTCTGGGATATTAGAAGTCAACATAATTATCTTCGTTTCGCTTTTTTTCTTCTTCACTTCATTGACATAACGCTCCAAAGAAAATTTAATGCCCTCATCTACAATGATGACCAATTCATAATGTCTAAAATCTGTAAAATTTGTGGCATCATACAAATCTTTTGCATTGTCTACTATACATATAAAATATTCATCTAATTCTTTTTCTAATTCTTTGACGAATTCATCACTAAAACCTACTGTCAGTATTCTCATCACATTCCATTCTTAAAAAGCAGAAAACTTAAAGTTTTTCCACTTTTTGCATTTATTAGTGTATTTATAGCAAAAAGTACCTTATTTAAAAATAAAACGAGACTTATATTTGATATAATTTTTATTTTACTGCTTTAATATAAACCCTTTTAGGTGCAGCATACCCTTCTACTGTTTTTGTAGAGTCTTGTGGGTCTAAAAAATCTTCTAGGCTTTGTGTATCAATCCACTCTGTTTTCCTTTGTTCGCTGGCTTGAGTTACCATCGTTTCAAGTACTTCTACATGCTTAAACCCTGCTCTATGGCACCAGTTTATGAGTGCAGGTATTGTAGGCACAAAATAAATATTTGGTATTTTAGAATATCTGTCTTTAGGCGTAAGGCATATCTCTTCATCACCATCAATCATAAAGGTGTCAAGTATAAGTTCTCCGCCCTTATTTAGACCCCTACATAATGACTTTAGCATAGCCACAGGGTCAGAACGATGATAAAGCACGCCCAAACAAAAGAGTGTGTCGAACTTATGTTCATAAAATTCTACATGCTCCACCCCCAAAAGTTCATATACTATATCGGACTTTAAAAAATGGTTTATAAACTGAAATTGTGAATAATAAATAGCAGAAGGGTCAAATCCTATAAGTTTCTTAGGCTTATGTGTTAGCATTCTAAAGAGGTAGTAGCCGTTATTGCAACCTATATCTCCAACAATTTTATCTTGAAGATTAAAATGAGGCTCTAGTAAGTTGTATTTGATTTGGCTTTTCCATTCTGAATCTATGAAAAGTGAATTGATTTGAAATGGCCCTTTACGCCAAGGCTTCATAAGCCTAGCTGTTGCTTCTATCTGCACAGTATCATCACTAGAAAAGCTAGAAATTTGTACTTCCACCTTATCTGCAAGTTTTAGTTCAGCTTCTGTGAAAGAAGGTAAGGCCCTGATAGCTACTTGGTAGGGTGCTATGTTTTTCCAAGTCAGCCATTTTTGGCGTTCTTGGCGTAATATGTCTAAATTCATCTATTTTTTAATGTAAACTTTCTTCATGACTTGAGGGAAAAGTGGCTTATTTGAGCCACGTGATACAGAAACATTTTCTATTTTTCTTACTATATCTTGACCTTTAACAACTTCACCAAAGATAGTATGCTTACCATTTAACCATCCAGTAGGTGCAAGCGTTATGAAAAATTGGCTGCCATTTGTTTTTGGACCTCTGTTTGCCATAGCAAGCAAATAAGGCTTATCAAAAACCACATTTTTTGCAAACTCATCTTCAAAGTTCTTCTTCCATATAGACGCACCTCCAGTACCTGTACCTGTAGGGTCTCCACCTTGAATCATAAAACCTTTGATGATTCTATGAAAAACGATACCATTATAGTAACCATTTTTAGCATGAGTCATAAAGTTCTCTACGGCTTTAGGTGCTACTTTAGGGTAAAGTTTTACTTCTATAGTTCCTATGTTTGTCTCTATTACAACGATAGAATCTTTCACTTTTGAAACTTCTTTCTTCACTGCTTCTGCATGCAAATTAAGACTTAAGCCTAAAACCAATAATCCTGCTAGTATTTTCTTCATTTATGTATCCTTTAATATATTTCCATAAGTATAACTATCTTTTCATTTACTTAGCATAACTCATAGCTCTAACTTCACGTATAACATTCACTTTTATCTCACCAGGATACTGTACATTGGCTTGTATCTCTTTTGCTATCTCTTTGCTCAAAAGTACAGCTTCATTGTCTGACATCATTTTTGCATTGACTATCACGCGTATCTCACGTCCAGCATTGATGGCGTATGCTTTTGTAACGTACTCTTTTGATGTCGCTATTTCTTCTATATCTTTTACTCGTTTAGTAAAACTTTCAAGTACTTCTCTTCTAGCTCCTGGTCTTGCAGCCGATAGCTTGTCCGCTGCACACACGGCCGCGGATTCTACAGAGTCTGGCTCTTCATAGCCATGATGGGCATAAATAGCATTTATAACAGTAGGATGCTCTCCATGCTTACGACAGAGGTCAACACCTATATCTACATGAGAACCACCCATATCTTGGGTTAGTGCCTTGCCTATGTCATGCAGTAACCCTGCACGAAGAGCAAGCTTTTCGTCTCCACCCATTTCAGCTGCCATCACACATGCTAAATTGGCTACTTCAAGTGTGTGTGCCAAAGCATTTTGACCATAAGATGCACGGTATTTCATGCGTCCTAAAAGTGTAACCAACTCTTCATGCATAGGGAAAAGTCCTAAGTCTATGAGTATATTTTCACCCTCTTCATAGCTTTTTGCTTCAAATTCTGCCTTTACTTTTTCATGTACTTCTTCTATGCGACCAGGATGTATGCGTCCGTCTTCTATAAGTATCTCCATGACACGCGTAGCGATGGCTCGCCTATAAAGATTAAAAGAAGATACAAGTATCACCCCTGGTGTCTCATCTACTACTATATCTACGCCTAAAATCATCTCAAGGCTTTTAATATTTCTTCCTTCTTTCCCTATGATGCGTCCTTTATGATCATCACTAGGAATGCTCACAAGATTGATAAGCCTTTCACCTGCAAAATCACCAGCATAACGCGTGACAGCTTGAGACAAGATGTAATTTGCCTTTTTTTCACCTTCGTTTTTAGCTTCTTGTTCATATTTGCGTACTATGCCTGCTACTTCTGCACGGCTTTGCTCTTCTACTTTTTGCAAGATATATATCTTCGCTTCTTCTTTTGTCATAGAAGCCACATTTTGCATCTTGTCTATAGTAGCTTGTATCTCTTCTTGCTTTTTAGTTTCAAGCATCTCTAGGTGAGACTCTTTACGCATAAGTCCTTCCTCTAAACGTGCACAGCATTCTTCTTGGACACTCAATTCTTTCTTTTGTAAAATCATATCACGGCTCTTGGCTTCCACTTTGGACACACGCTGTGCAAAGTCATGTTCCTGAGCTATAGCATTTTCCTTTATCTTAAGCTCTGCTTCTTTGAGAAGTGATTGTGCTTCATAATCTATGGCTATAGCCTTAGCCTTAGCTTCCAACTCTATATGTGCGAAACTGTTTTTAACTGCACTCTTTGTCCATACATAAGCCATACCTGCCCCAGTCACGACTCCTACCACACCTGCTACTATCGTACTTAACATACCTCTTCCTTTAAGCCGCTTATCTCATAATTTTATGTGCTTACAAGCAAATCTGCTTTTACATCATAATAATCTGTAACTATCTCTTTGCTATAGCATAATTCACGTGCTACAAAAACGACTTTTTTTATATTTTTATGGTTCTTTTCAAAAAATCTATCATACATGCCCTTGCCAAACCCTACGCGTCTTCGAGAGGTATCTGTCCCTACCATAGGCACGATAGCTAAATCTATATTTTTAACTTTATATTGTTTTGAATCTTTTGGTTCTTTTATGCCAAATTGTTTTCTATACAATGGCAATCTATATTTTACCAATCTAAAACTTTTACCTTCCATAAATGGCACATAGAGCTGCTTTTTTTCTTTTCGTAGTTTCAAGATAAGAGGATAAAGGTTCACTTCTATCTTCAAGGGCAAATAAAGAAGAATAACCTCAGCCCTACTCTCTTCTATAATCTGATACAAACTCTCTAAAATTATCTTATCTTTTTTGTAAGCAGGAAGATGACTCACTTTTTTCAAACGTTTTAAGCAATGTTGTCTAAAATCTTGTTTCTTGTTGGGCATTACTTTCATAATTGCTTCTCTTTTGGTATAATATACTCGATTATACCGTAAGTTTTGAAGGAATACTGTGAAAACCACCTATACTATACTTTTATTCGCACTTTTGATATCTCTAGTAGGCTGTGAAGAAAAAGCATCTAGTAAGGATTCTACACCTATAGAAAATACTACTGAATTTTTAACACAAACAAATTTATATACGCAAAAAAACAAGCAAAATCATAACAAAAAAAAGCTTCCTAAAACTAAAATAAACACGCAGACGATAAACACTATTACTCTAGTTGGCACCAAAGGGATTACTCACAAGTTTTCTCTCGAAAAGAACACTCTTTCTATGTATACACAAGATTTACCTTTAGTTTTACTCAATATTTGTTCAGATACCTCACCTGCTTGCATAGCACAACTCTCATCATTTTCAAGGTTACAGAAGAAATATAAAAAAAATCTTTTTATTATCTCCATTTGGACTAAAGAAACAGATACACATAAAACAGATATCTTGTCTCGACAAAAAAAAGAAAATTATTTTATCTCATATGACTCAAATAGTACCGATAATCATACATTGGTATCTAAAGTTCTTGACTCACTTCAAATCAACAAAAATACAAATTTGCCTTTAAACATCATCTACAATAAGGGAATATATCATAGTCATTTTGAAGGGGCCACACCTATAGAAATGATAACACATGCCATACAAACAAGTCACATAAAATAAAGGTCAATAAAACAATGTTCAATTTACTTAAAAAAGTACTGGGTAAAACCAATGATGCCATCAAAGAAGTCTCACCTGTTAAAAAAACAAAAGTCTCAAAAGATGAACTTGAAGAGATACTGCTTGAAGCAGATGTCAATTACGAACTTATAGAAAAACTGTTAGAATCTTTACCTAGCAAAATCTCTAGGATTCAAGTATTTAACTCTCTCATTTCTGTCTTTCAATACAACATAGAGTGGAAAGAACCTGAAACAAAACCTTTTGTAGAGATGATAATCGGTGTCAATGGTGCAGGTAAAACCACCACCATCTCCAAACTAGCCTACCACTATAGCCAAGAAAACAAAAAAGTAATCTTGGGTGCAGGAGATACATTCCGTGCTGCGGCCATAGAACAGCTAAGCCGATGGGCTGTAAAACTGGATATACCTATCGTCGCCACACAGCAAGGACATGACCCCTCAGCAGTAGTCTATGACACCATAGAATCTGCAAAAGCCAAGGGCTACGATAATGTCATCATAGACACAGCAGGTAGACTACATACACAAACAAACCTTAGTGAAGAACTCAAAAAGATGCTCCGAGTAGCCGACAAGGCACTAAAAGGTGCACCGCATCGCAAACTGCTCGTACTTGATGGCACACAAGGAAGCTCTTCTATCAACCAAGCCAAAGCATTTGATAAAATGATAGGAATTGATGGTATAATTATTACGAAACTTGATGGCACCGCAAAGGGTGGATCGATTCTTAGCATAGCAGATGAACTTCAAATGCCGATTTTCTACATAGGCACAGGTGAACAGCCTGAGGATCTCATAGCATTTAAAGCCAATGACTACATCAATACCATTTTAGATGAAATTTTTATATAAGGCATTAGAACATGAGAGCATATATCAATATATTTTTAACCTTAGTGATGCCCTTGAGTATCATCTCTACAGGCATTGCCATTGGCTACTTCTCTATAGATTTTGACTTTAACGAAGCTGTAAAACTTGGCATATTGACAGGCGTAATAGCTTCTGTGGCCTTTTCTTCCATCATGGCTCTTGTCATACTTATTTTTCGTGCTATTCAGAAAAATAATTTTACAAAACAAATCAAAACAGAAAAACACAAAAAGACAGCTAGTCCCACAAAAAGAACTTCTACCAGTAAGTCTATGAAGTCTCCTAATTATATAGTGAAAACCTTTATGATCCTAATGGATAAAGAGATGGCTTACGAGGTCTCGTTAAATGCAATACATCATGAAAATATCGCTGATATTTGTGAAAAAGATGAAGAAGAAAAGTCCATATATCTACGCATAGATAAAGAAGAAATTAATATTAAATTTTCTACTCTTACTACACATACCACTCAGGTTTTAATATCTAGCACTAAAAACAAAAATAATATAATAAAAATAATCACCGCACTTAAAGAAAAAGAACATTCTTTCATGAAGTATTAAAAACTGCCTTATGAGAAGCTCTAAAGTCCAAATCTTTCTCTATAGTTTTCTTCCAAGTTCGTCTTATCTTTATACTCTATAACATCTCCTACAACGATGGTCACTACTTGTGCCAAACCACTATCACTTAAGGCATTCTTCAAAGCTTTTCCTGAATCTGTTTTGATATAAAGAGGCAAGATAGGCAATCTATTTTTAAGAGCTATAATCCTAGCACCCTCTTTAAATGAGGTCAAAGATTCATCTGTTTTGTTGCGTGTCCCTTCTGGAAATATAAAGATAGACTCTCCTCTTACTACTGCTTCTTTTATGTCTGCAAAAAAACCAGACATCTGACTCTTTTCTCTATCTAAGAGTATAGAGCCTCCGTTACGTACAAAAAGTCCAAAGAAAAAAGAGTTATACAACTCTTTTTTTGAAATCCAAGGACCAAATATCTGCGTATGCTCCAGTGCAACTTCAGTGATAGGCGGGTCTATGATGCCTCTATGATTTATAACCACTAAGTACTGTCCATCTTTTGGTAACTTTTCCTTATTTTCGACATCAACCGTTATACTCAAGGCATCAAGTTGTGCACGAGAATATGCCAGTCTTAATCTTTTTATCTCCATTGGGTCTTTTTCATTCCTAAGCCTAAACCCAAAACTATTGGTCAGATAAAGACCATGTATCAGTTGTTTTATTGTATTAAATGTCACATTTTTCCTTCTGTACTTGATATGTAAATTATAG
>CAZNEJ010000022.1:0-2588 GCA_964571975.1 uncultured Sulfurovum sp.
AGAGATGATGGCAATGTTGCTCTTGGTAAGATGATCATGGAAAAAACTGTACAAGACATGTCTAAGACAATGGCTGCACTTTAATTTTGTATTGGTTTTAAATTTTCAATAGAACCCAATATTATATTGGGTTTGTTTGAATATTTAATTTTAGGAATTTATTATGAAAAGTTTATATCTTATACGCCATGCTAAGTCTGACTGGAGCGATGGCTCTTTAAGTGATTTTGAAAGAGGCTTAAAAAAGCGTGGACACAAAGACCTTGATGCCATCTCTTCTTACATGTCATTGCAACGGTTGACACCAGACTTAATGTTAGCAAGTCTTGCACTTAGGTCTCAAACAACAGCGGATCAACTGGCTAAAAAGATAGGTTATGCTGGACGTATACACTATATGGAGGAACTATATAACTCACGTCCTGAAACATTGATGAATGTATTGACCCTACAAGACGATAGCTATGAGACTATATTTCTCATAGGTCACAATCCAGAGCTAACAGAATTTGCAAACTTTTTAATAGAAGATAATTTTCCTAAATTACCTACCCTAGGAGTATTGGCAATAAATTTAGATATTGAGTCTTGGAGTGAGATTGGTGAAAAGTGCGGGAATATAGATTTTTTCATACAGCCCAAACAGTTTAAATACTATATGCCTAAACAGATACGCACTACTTTAGCAAGAAAAAAAGAAGTGGAGTAGTAGTATGGGATATGATTTAAATACGCATTTGGAAGAAGTGACAAAGTTAGCAAATCTGTACGTGGAAACAAAAGAGTTGCAACACATGGAAGCACTTGAAAATAATCTTAAAACACTTTTTGATGCAGAAGAAGTAAGGCTGTGGCGGTTCAATCCCCGCACTAATGGCATAGAGCTTATAGCTAGAGAATTAGAAAATACAATATTGCTCGACTTGAGTTTAACCAATCAAGCTATATATGGGAAACATTGCATATATGAAAACCATGTGACTAGCAATAAATACTATAGCTCTAAAATTGATAATCCATTAAATTTTAAAATGAAAGCATTGATAATATACCCTATTATAAAGGAGGGTCGTGTTCTTGCTGTTTTAAAAATATCTAGAGGCACTAAACATAAAAAAACTTTTTCTAAAAAAGATGGAACCACTTTGTCTAACTTTGATCCTTTCTTGATTTCCATACTAGAATCAAAAGTGATTGAAAAAGAAGAACTTCTGGCTGTGACAGGAGACAAGAAGGCAGAGTCGTCTAGTAAGAATGAATCTAAACAAATACCCATTCCAAAATTGAAAAAGACAGAAAAAGACACCCCTTTACTTAAGGAACTTGAAGAAAAATGTGAAAACCTGTCAAAGAAAAACCTGAAGTATGCCAAAAACGAAGCATTACTTCGGGGGTATAAAGAAGATTTTATTAAGCTAGAACGCATTCATAGCGATAAAAAAGAAAAGCACGATGCACTTGAGGAAAAATTTAAAGAAGCACATAAAGAATCGAAAAAGTCTACTAGTCTAGCAATGATCTTAAAAAAAGAAAATATTGAATTGAGGCAACAATTAGAGAAGAAAAATGCTAAAGATATGAAATCAGAAAAATCAATGCCAATACGCAATAGTAAAAATAATATTGATACAAATATTGAACATATTCTACAGCATATAGACAGTGACTTGTCTAGTTATGGACATACATATATACTTTTCGAACTTATTCTTTATACTATTGGTTCGGAAAAAGGATTAGACTATGTCGAAAGTCATCTAAAAAAATCAACACTGCTAGAAGAGATAGTGGCAGCTTATGCTTTTAAAAGAAATTTGAAAATACATAATGAGAAGTATCGTACAGATGCTTTAGTCAAGCATATTAAAAAATGTCAAAGTAAGATTTTTATAGACAGTATGTCAATTGTTGTAAGCATAAATGAAAGCGTGCCTGCTTCATTGATCATGGATGCTCCAAAACTACAGAGCGTCATATTTCATTTACTTCTGGATCTTCATCTTTTTGTTGATTACGATAAAGATATAACCGTAGATATTAGCTATGCAAATAAAATTTTAAGCATAGAATTTATAGCTTCAGTTCAGTCAAAAAATAGTTTTTTCAAAAGCATGTTTAAACAAAAAAAATCTAAAATGAGTGAAGAAAATCGTTTAGATTTAAAACTTGGCAAAGAAATTATTGCATTTATGAAAGGTAACATAGACTATAGCTATGATAATACACACTATACATGCACCCTAGCTCTGCCTGCACCAGTGATAAAAATGTAATTTTTCATAGTTCACCATGTTCGCGTGAATGCACACAAGAGCTCTACCGTAGGTCTACTTTTTATCATTATAATGAATTTTATCTGTCGTAAACTGATGAATTAGTATCTTTATGAGGTTCTTATAGCGGATGGCTTTTTCTTTTGATTTTGTGTTGTCAATAAAATAAATGGTCGGCAAACCGACTCTACGCGAGGTACATAAAATGATTGCATGTAGGGTCGATTTATCGACCATGGAACGAAATAACAACCATAAACACCTGAACATAATAGCCTAAACTCAAAATCAAGTAAGCCCCATTAATAGCAAATT
>CAZNEJ010000022.1:2688-15727 GCA_964571975.1 uncultured Sulfurovum sp.
ACCTGAACATAATAGCCTAAACTCAAAATCAAGTAAGCCCCATTAATAGCAAATTAAATCTAAATACAGTACAATTAACCTATCTCCTAGCTAAACGGTCAATAAAATCAAATAGATAAATCAAATTTATAGGAATTGTCATGAACAAAAGAACCCTTATCATCGGTGCTGGTGGTGTTGGAAATGTAGTGGCTTTTAAGTGTGCTATGAATGTTGAAACGTTTGGGGAAATTACCCTAGCAAGCCGTACGCTTTCCAAGTGTGATGTTATTGCTAAAAATATTAAAGATAAAGTAGATATACAAATACAAACTAGCACTATAGATGCAGACTTTGTACCTCAACTTATAGAACTCATCAAAAAAGTAAATGCAGACATTGTCATAAATGTAGCACTTCCCTACCAAGACTTGACCATCATGGACGCGTGCATACAAACAGGTGTAAACTACCTAGACACTGCCAACTACGAACATCCCGACACTGCTAAGTTTGAGTACAAAGAACAGTGGGCAAGAGATGAAGCCTTTAATAAAGCAAATATCTTTGCTTTATTGGGTTCTGGTTTTGACCCAGGAGTGACCAATGTCTTCTGTGCTTATGCACAAAAACACTACTTTGATGAGATACATAGCATAGACATACTCGACTGTAATGCAGGCGAGCATGGCTACGCTTTTGCTACTAACTTTAACCCAGAGATAAATTTACGTGAGGTTTCCGCCAAAGGAAGATATTGGGAAAAGAACAATGATGGGCAAGGTGAGTGGATAGAAACAGAACCAATGGCTATAAAACAAGTATGGGACTACCCAGAAATAGGAAAAAAAGACAGCTATTTACTCTATCATGAAGAGATGGAGTCACTCGTTAAACACATTAAGGGACTTAAGCGTATACGCTTTTTTATGACCTTTGGAGAGAGCTACCTTACACATATGAAGTGCTTAGAAAATGTTGGCATGCTAGGCATTAAAGAAGTAGAACATAAAGGTATTAAAATAGTGCCTATGGAATTCTTGGCTACCCTGCTCCCAGACCCTGCAAGTCTAGGGCCTCGCACAAAAGGAAAAACCAACATTGGTATATTTGCTAAAGGTATAAAAGATGGTCAAGAAAAAACAGTTTATATTTACCAAATCACCGACCATGAACAGTGCTACAAAGAAGTACTAAGCCAAGGAGTTAGCTACACCACAGGCGTACCTGCCATGATAGGGGCAAAACTCATGCTAGAAGGAAAATGGCAAGGCAAAGGTGTCTTTAACATGGAGCAGTTTGATCCAGACCCTTTTATGGAAGAGCTAAACAAACAAGGTTTGCCGTGGAAAGTGATGGAAATGGGTGCAGATGCAAGTAGAAAAGTAGAAGAGATATGAGTTTACTCTTTTTCAAGTAACCCAATCATAGACATAAACCTACCTGAACAGCCATGCTCTTTTCTATAAGAAAAAAACCTCTCTGCTTCACAAGCTGTGCATATACCACTCATCTCTATATTTGACTTTAGTAACCCTGCATTTATGAGTTGCTCTTTATTGATAAGTGGTAAATCTAGCATGTATTTATTGCCTATGCTATCATGTGCATCGGGTATATCATCAAAGTTTTCTGCAACCTCTTTACCTACTTCATAACAACAGCGACCTATAGATGGTGCTATACCTGCTATGATATCTTCAGCTTTACAGTCAAAAACATCTATCATTTTTATAACCGTCTTAGCTACTATTGCTTCTTTCGTACCTTTCCAGCCTGCATGTACTGCTGCTACAACACTCTTTTTACTATCTAGCAACAACACGGGCACACAATCTGCTGTCAATATCGCTAGAACCACATCTTTTCTATTGGTGATTAATGCATCACAGTTTGCTACGGAATCATCTTGATTTGTCCAGCCTCTACTCTCTTCTTGACCTATGGTTACTATATGGTCACTATGAGTCTGGTTGGCTAGTACAAAATGTATGGGTTTTTTCCATGCAAGCATTGAGATTATCTTTTTTCTATTGGCGACTATAGGATTTACGTCCTCTCCTGTATGTAATGCCACAGAAAAAGCATAAGGTTCTTTAGAGTTTTTAGTTGTTACTGCATGCCTACAGATAGATATATTATTAAATTTTTCAAAATGATAAAAATTAACCACAACAGACCTTAGATTCTTTTTGATATAATATCCTAAAAATATGGAGAATAGTAAAATATATGTTCAATTTTGATAAAAGTATCTTCAAAAAATTCTCTTACCTCTTAATGATACAGATGATACCTCTTCTTATCATCTCTTCTTATCTAGTTTATGAAATCAATCATAAACTTTATGAAAAACAAATGATTTATTATTTCATTGCGTCTATTGCATTTTTTATCTCTGCTTTTATCCCTTGGAGACATATCATGTGGTGGTTTGTACCCATCTTTTATGTAGCCAACCTTGGGTTACTCATCGCAGTAGAATTTATAGGTAAAACCATACTAGGTGCACAAAGATGGATAGAAATACCTGGCCTAGGGTTCACCATACAGCCCTCAGAGTTTATAAAAGTCTCTGTTATCATGATGCTTGGATACCTTATAAGCAAAAAACCTCCAGAAGAAAAAGGCTATGGCCTATGGCAATTTATAAAACTTTCTATTGTTATCATCATACCTTTTCTTCTTATCGCCAAAGAACCAGATTTGGGTACGGCGTTGGTCCTGCTTATCACGGGTTATGGTATTTTATTTGTAGTAGGTATAAACTGGAAGATATGGATAAGCATATTTGTTCTGCTTGGGCTTTTCGCACCTCTGCTTTACGGACAACTAAAACCTTACCAAAAAAAGCGTGTTACAGACTTTGTGGGTAAGCCTAGCTACCATGTAAAGCAAGCTCTCATAGCCATAGGTTCAGGAGGTCTTGAGGGCAAAAGTAAAGATGAATCCACACAAACACAGCTTAAGTTTCTACCAGTATCTTCAACAGACTTCATCTTCGCATATCTAGGTGAACGATTTGGTTTTCAAGGTATGATGCTAGTCATAGCACTCTACATACTGCTCGTCTTTAATCTGCTCTACATCTCTGCTAAACACGCTAACGATTACTTTATACAAGTCTTTGCTTCAGGTCTTGCATTTCTGCTCTTTGTCTATATGAGCGTAAACATTTATATGATTATAGGTTTAGCTCCTGTTGTTGGCTTACCACTGCCTATGTTTAGTCATGGAGGGACATCATTTATTATATTTGCTATAATCTTTGGGATTTTGCAAAATTTAATTGCTTTTAAAGACTACAGTCGATATACTTCTGACTCGAAAATCACCATGATTTCGAAGAAATAACAAATACACTTTGTATGTTTCTATTTGTATGTTTCTAGTGGGTTCTTAGCTCAGCTGGTTAGAGCATCCCGCTCATAACGGGAAGGTCCGGGGTTCGAGTCCCCGAGAACCCACCACTTCTATCTAATATATCAATACACTACAAGACACATTGGAGCTACACACAATGCTAAGATTTGCCCCTTCTCCTACAGGAAATATGCACATAGGTAACCTACGTGTAGCCATACTTAACTTTATTGTTGCCAAACAAAAAAACCTAGGCTTCTTGGTACGTATTGAAGATACGGACACCAAGCGTAACATAGAAGGGAAAGACACAGAAATTATGCAGATTTTAGAAAAGTTTGCACTGCCTCATAGCTCTGTGTTTCATCAAAGTGAGCATCTGCATTTGCACCAAACTTTGGCCATAAAACTCCTAGAACAAGACAAAGCTTTTGTATGCACTTGTACCCCTCAAGAGCTAGAAGCCGACAGAGAAAAAGCTAAAAAATCTAAAATTGCCTACCGGTACTCTGGACGTTGTCATGATGTTGGAAAATCCAAACATGCAAAACTAAAAGAGTCTGGTTTGCCTTTTGCACTACGCATCAAAAAGCCTAAAGAAAACATAGTAAATCATGACCTTATAAAAGGTGATATAAGTACTGCTTCTGGTGAAGTTGATTCTTTTATTATACTAAGGGCTGACGGTTATCCTACCTACAACTTTGCCTGTGCTTGTGATGACATGCTTTCAGGTATCACGATGATTATACGTGGAGAAGACCATCTTTCAAATACACCTAGGCAAAAACACATAAAAACACAGCTAGGTTTCGATATAGAAACTATCTATGCTCACCTGCCCATGATACTTAACACAGAGGGCAAAAAGCTGTCCAAGCGTGATGATGCCTCTTCTGTACAGTGGCTATTTGAAGAAGGTTTTATCCCTGATGCTATCATCAACTACTTGCTTTTACTTAGTAATGCTAAAGCACCGACTGAGATATTTACACTGCCAGATGCCTTGGAGTGGTTTGACATAGAAAATATCTCTAAGTCTGCTGCCAAATTTGACATAGACAAATTACGCTTTATAAACCGTCAACACATTGAGCGTATGGACGACAAATCCCTATCTACACTTTTTGAGTTTGCAGATGTAGACATAGGAAAGCTAGCCAAACTCTACCTAGAAGAAGCCTCTACCACCAAGGAGATAGCCACTAAAATAAAAGCCATTTTTAGTCCCAAAGATTTTTCTAAAGAGTGGTCAACAAATATGAGAACTTTGGAAACAATAATACAAAATGCACCAATGATTTATGAGTTTAATGACTTCATATCTCACATCATGCTAAAATCTAAACTTGAAGATAAAAACCTCTTTAAGCCTTTGAGATTATTACTCACAGGTGCAGAACATGGACCAGAACTAAGCGACATTTACCCACTTATCAAATCATACTTATTGGAGATAGCCTCATGAATGCCCTCATCTATGCCTTAGTGCAAACCCTACATACAGTCATCAATCTTTATATATGGATAGTCATCATAGCCGCTCTCATATCATTTGTAAGACCAGACCCATCTAACCCTATTGTCCAAATATTACATCGTCTTACAGAACCTGTAATGAATTTCATTAGACAGAAAATGCCTTTTGTGGTGTTTTCAGGTATGGATTTGTCTCCCCTTGTTGTTATTATAGGACTACAGCTAGTTGACAACTTTATGATGAAAGCATTGCTGGGGTAAATGAAAATGAAAATTCTACTTATACTCATATTTTTTATAGCACATAGCACACTTGATGCTAAAGGACAAAGCTTCCAAGAAGTACATCAGATGCCAAAATCTGTGGAGAAAGATTTCTACATATGGCGTCTACTTTCTCATCCTAGTACCAGCATTTCAGAAGCTAGAAGCATCATACGCGAAGCCAATAACCTCAATAAAAAACTACGCAAAGCGTACAAGAAGAAGACTGGTGCCAATGCACCCAAGGTTACTTCTGTGCGTGATGTTACCCCAGATCACATTTGGAAAAATAGATCCAAAGCAAATAAGCACTTCAAAAAAGGTCTTTCGCTACTTAGGCAAAGAAAGCCCAAACTAGCTGCAAGTTATTTTGATGTGGCACGCAAGCACTACAGAAAACGGCATGAGATTGATAAGGCACTCTTTTGGCTTTATCTAAGTACCAAAAATGATACCTACCTAAGACACCTACAAGTTAGCCATAGTCCGAACATATATACACTCATAGCAGCAGATACTATAAAGGGGCGTTATCCTAAGACTATAACCGAAGCATTTAGAAGAAGAAGTAATTATGGGTTTGATGTTAAAAACCCCATTACTTGGGCAAAGATAAAAGCAAAGATGAAGCGTTCAACCAATTCCCAAATCGACGACTTGGCTGATGATTATGCCTCACAAGAGAGTATAGGTATCTATACATACTTAAAAGCCAAAGCCTCTGAACATAAAAAGTCTTACTTCCCAATGCCTTACAGAGATGCCATGAAAGGTATGTCTGCTCAACGTCAAGCACTCATATACGCCATAGCTAGACAAGAAAGTCGTTTTGTACCTGCCTCTGTATCACGTTCATTTGCACTTGGCATGATGCAATTTATGCCATTTTTAGTGAAGCATATAGCAAAAGAAAAAGGCTATAGTATGGACTTAGATGAAATGTTTAATCCTTACAGGGCCATTGAATTTGCGGACTATCACTTAGACTACCTGACTAAGTACCTCTATCATCCACTTTTTATAGCTTATGCTTACAATGCGGGCATAGGCTTCACTAAAAAACATATTCGCAACCATAGAAACTTTAGAAATGGACCTTATGAACCTTATATGAGTATAGAAAGTATGAAAAACAATGAAGCAAGAGAATATGGGAAAAAGGTCTTATCAAATTATGTCATCTATCTCAATAAGTTAGGGGTGAACACGCGTATGACTTCATACATAAAAACTCTAGCTACACCATCAAAAACTGACAAATTTAGGAAGTAAGAATCTCATCAAAAGGCTTCTTTTCCTAAGACATATTTGGCAACTTTGGAAAAGTGCATGACGCCTTTGCCATAACTTTTACTTTCTAGCACAAGTTTTATATATTTTTTATCTGTATGTGGGAAATGTACCAAATAAAATTGACTCCACTCAGATTTGAAAGATATATATTTTAGATAACAACTTTGACTATCTAAAGTCTTTATGCTTTTAGCATTTTGACCCTCTAGTGTTAAAGAAAAATTTTCCTGCATTAAGCCTTCTGTATGTAGTCCCACTACAAAAACTTCATCCTTTTTCTTCTCTTTTTCTTCGCTTGAAACATATAGATAAGTTGCGGTTAGAAATACTTTGGTAACTTTATCTTCGTAAAGTTGTATTTTTTCTGTTTTTTGCAAAAGTCTATGATAAGTTTTATTTTTCTCATATTTTTTCATCAATGCTTTTTCTTCTTTAGAAGTACAAGCAACAAGAAGTACTGTAACAATAAGTACTGTTATAATTTTCACTAGTTAGACCCTCCATATATTTCCTAAAAGTTTAACATAGTTTCAATAAATAATAATGTATAATCCCATCAATAACATCAAAGGTTTATCTTGAGTAAAAGAGTTGCAGTTGCATTTACAGGACCATCTGGCTCTGGCAAAACAACACTGGTTGCAAAAATTTCCAGTATATTGATACAAGAACGAAAAGTAGCCATCATCAAAAATGACCCTAAAAATAAGGCAAAGTTTGATGTAGAAGGAAAAGACAGCTACCTATTCTCACAAACTGGTGCAGAGGTGGTTATAACCTCGCCTACGCGTACTACATATTTTTCTAAAAGAGGAAAAACACTTTCGGAAATTGTGTCTATGCTTAGTGAATTCGACATATTACTAGTAGAAGGTCTAAAGACGCTTCCCCTGCCTCGTATCGCTATCTTTAGGCATGAGATTGATGAAAGTTATTTTGACTGTTCTGAAGCTATTGCCATAGATGATAGCATTGACCTAGATGCCTATGTCATACCAAAGCATATAACGATTCTTGATCTAAACAATACACAGAAAATAATTGAGTGGATAGACACTCATGCAAAAACAGTATAAAAGGAAAACAATGCAAACAATATTTGAGACCATCAAGGTAATCGCATTTGACATAGACAAGGCCATAAAAGAAGCAGACCTAGGCTACGCATCTAGCGAAAACTCTTCTGGAGAAGACCAGCTTAAACTAGATGTTCTCTCAGACATTATCATAGAAAAAGCTTTTGCTTCCGTACCTCTGGTAAAAAACCTAGTGAGTGAAGAAAAAGAAGGAGTAGTGGAACTCCACGATGAAGGAAAGTACAGTATCTGCTATGACCCTCTTGATGGCTCTAGCTTGGTAGATGTAAACCTATCCGTGGGGTCAATATTTGGCATATATAAGGGAGAACTTCGAGGTTCAAACCTTATGGCTTCGGTCTATGTGGTATATGGGCCACGCATAGAACTTGTCATCGCAGAACAAGGTAAAAAACCTATGCTTTCTCGTGCATTTGGCAATGACTTTAGGGAAGTAGGCGAAATCTATATGGACGAAAAAGGGAAACTAAATGCACCAGGTGGAACACAGCAAAACTGGGCAAAGCATCATAAATCATTTATAGATGGTCTTTTTTCTAAGGGCTACCGTCTACGCTACTCTGGTGGAATGGTACCTGACTTGCACCAAATCATGCTCAAAGGCGGGGGACTCTTCTCCTATCCAGGAACATCAGACAAGCCAAATGGAAAGCTCAGACAACTTTTTGAAGTTATACCTTTTGCTTTTATGTATGAACAAGCAGGAGGACAAGCCATCGATGACAAAGGTCAGAGACTCATGGAACTAATCCCTTCTCATCCGCACGATACAAGTCCATGCTTTTTTGGTTCCAACCATGAGATAGAAGCTCTCAAAATAGCTTATGCAGTAAAACCATAATGTCTGAACAGATAATCGATGAGTGGAAAATGATTCTTATAGAAAAAAAATCTGCACTTGAAGTACACATGAAGGAACAAGGTATCAAAAGCGAGATGGATTGCAAAGACTTTCCTCATTGCCCCATACAAGAAGCATACGTAAAGGCCGTGTACGACTCCATGAGTAAAGGAAAAGGCGGAGGGTTTGAGTTTTAGATATTTTTTTCTATCAGTCTTAATTTGTCTGCCCTACTCATTTTCTTTTTAATCTCATATTCACGCTTAGATGCAGAACTTCTATCTAGGTATTCCTCACTATAAACCAATAACACAGGGCGTCTAGCACGTGTATATTTCGCACCTTTCCCTGAAGTATTGTGTTCTTCTATGCGGCGATTTATTTCGGTAGTTATGCCTGTGTATAGTGTCTCATCGGCACACTTAAGGATATATACATAATACATAAGAGAAAAGTAAAGTGATTAGTTTTTTTCTAAATCATACATGTTAAAGTATGTAGATATTTTACAATACTGCTGAATGAGTATTTTATTTGTTGGACTATTATACACAAGCGACATACTCAAATCCCCCCTAAAATATTGTTTGATATTAAAGTATATTAATTTATACCTTAACTTTAACTTATCATTACCCTTACCACAGTATTATTTGGATAAAATTTCATTTATAATTTACTCACTTCAAGTAAACCAAAACTCATTTGTTAAGGAATTACATTATGCTAGACACTTGCGAAAAAGCTTACATCACTACTCCAATCTACTATGTAAACGACATCGCCCACATAGGACATGCCTACACTACTATCATAGCAGACACACTAGCTAGATACTCTCGCATGACTGGGCTTGAGACTTTCTTTCTTACAGGAACAGATGAACACGGACAAAAGATAGAAGAAGCTGCAAAGTCACGAGGTAAAAGCACACAAGCATACGCAGACGAAATCTCAGCTACCTTTAAAGACCTTTGGGATGAGTTTGATATCTCTTATGACAAGTTCATACGTACAACTGACGCTGACCACAAAGCAGGTGTGAAAAAAGCATTTTCGGCTATGCATACCAACGGCGACATCTACAAAGACACCTACAAGGGTCATTATTGTATCTCATGTGAGACTTTCTTTCCTGCTATCCAACTCGTAGATGATGAGTTCTGTCCAGAGTGTGGAAAAAGCACCTCTGTGGTAGAAGAAGAGTCTTACTTTTTTAAACTCTCATCTTACCAAGACAAACTTTTGCAGTACTATGAAGACAACCCAGATTTCATCTTGCCAAGAAGCAAGAGAAATGAAGTCATACGCTTTGTAGAAGGTGGGCTAACAGACCTATCTATCACTCGTACTTCTTTTGATTGGGGCGTAAAGCTCCCAGAAGACATGAATGACCCAAAACACGTAATGTATGTATGGCTAGATGCCCTCATGAACTACCTTACGGCATTGGGTTACGGTACAGATGATGAGAAAATGGACCTTTGGCCTGCACGTGTGCATCTTATAGGTAAAGACATCTTACGTTTTCATGCTATCTACTGGCCAGCATTTCTCATGAGCCTAGATATGCCTCTACCAAAACATATCGCGGCCCATGGATGGTGGACACGAGATGGGGAAAAAATGTCTAAATCCAAAGGTAACGTGGTAGACCCTAGAGCTGTGGCAAATGCCTACGGCCTAGATAACTTCCGTTACTTTATGCTCCGTGAAGTTCCTTTTGGAGGAGACGGAGACTTTAGTCAAAAAGCCCTCATAGACCGCATCAACTCTGACCTTGGCAATGACCTTGGAAACCTACTCAACCGTGTCATAGGTATGTCTGGAAAGTATTTTGAGGCTAAAGTTGATTCAGTAAATGTTAGCAAACACTATCAAACTGAGCTAGATGAAGTACACGCTTCACTCGAAAAGCTAGAGCCTCTACTTTATGAAATGCAAATACACCGTTACTTAGAAGAGCTTTGGAGACCACTAACTGTGGCAAACAGAGCCATAGATAAGTACGAGCCTTGGAACTTGATGAAAAATGGCAAAGAAGAAGAAGCCATGGCACTCAACGGTCTCATAGCAGCCATCTTAGCAAAAGTATCTATTATGCTTTATCCTGTGATGCCTGCTGTGTGTACGAAGATATCTGAAGCATTACACTTTACTATAGACAATATTTCATGGAATAGCCTGATCAAAGAGCATGCACTACTTGAGCCTTTTGTATTGGAAAAAGTAGACCCTCTTTTCCCACGCATAGAAGAACCTCTTTTGGAACAGATAGAACCAGCAGACAAAAAACTTGAACCTAAAAAGAAAACTCAAGATAGCAAAAGTGAAAAAAGTACAGAAGGTGTACTACTCATAGGTATAGACCAATTTTTCCAAACCTCTCTTAAGGTAGGTACAGTTGTAGCCGCAGAAGAAGTACCAAAAAGCAAGAAACTTCTCTTGCTTCAAGTTGACATAGGTGAAGATGAACCTAGGCAAGTTGTAGCTGGTATCAAAGAGTGGTATTCGCACGAAGATATGTTAGATACACAAGTCTGTGTAGTAGCCAACCTCAAACCAGCCAAACTTATGGGACTGAAGTCTGAAGGTATGCTTCTAGCAGCCAAAGATGAAGATGGACTTTGTATGATACGCCCAGAAAAGCCTAAAATGGCTGGCACTCCAATAAGCTAGAGTTTATATGAAAATAGAAGATATATTAAACCTCACAGAGGGTAAACTCAGCAACACACCTAAGATAAAAGCTATAGAATCTGCTACTGTATTTGTTTCAAAAGTAGAACATGGTGACATTTTTTTCTCTTCAAACCAAGAAGAGATAGACCAAGCACTCGCAAATGGAGCTTACGCCATCATATATGACGATGAGAACATAGAAAGAAAAGATGATGAAATAGCATGGATAAAAGTCTCAGATATTCAGCTTGCAGCCTTTAAGCTTATACGTTATGCTACCATCAAAAAAGAAGCACAATTTTTCTATATCGCAGAGCACGAGCTTACTTTTATGAAGATGATACTCACACATAAAACTAACATTTCTTTCATATCTAGCGATTGGCGTAAGGCATTTGAGCAGATACTAAATGCTCAAGACTCACTCTTTGTAGGCACTGACAAAGACTTGATGCACCTTATAAAGCCAGACATACAAAAGCTTGAAAAAGAAGTAGATGGCTATGTAGTCTCCGATACTCTGTTCAAAACTACCTTTAAGGTAGGAGGCTTTGTATACCAAGAAAAAGATCTTATACCTTTTCATTTAGAATACCTTTTGCGTGTTATACACTTCTGTAACGAAAACGCTTTGGCCTATGACTTAGAACGATTAAAGCACACCAAGCACTTTACTCCTGTGTTCATAGATGCACAACTAAAAAGTACACGCTCTAGTCAAAGTGACCAAGTTGCTATCTTTACAGACAACATAGCAGATATTGTTGAAGCTAGAGAATACATAAGACGCACAAACACTTGGGTAAAAGGCATCTTTATCACACCACCCAAAACCAAAGTTCCAGGCATAGACAGACCACATTGGTTTGAAAATGAAGAAGAAGTAAGACAAATACTTAAAAATACACTCTTTAACTATGCCTTCATATACAATGCAGACAAGAGTATTTTAAATACAATCAAAGAAGAGTATTCGCTTTTTTAAACATCACACTAGAAAGCAAAACCTAAATACTTTCCAAGCTATATTGGCAATCTTGCAAAAAACTAGAGCGTATGTTTGGTGTTGATACAGAGGCATATTGAGAACCTAGCTATTTGTCCTTTAATTGGCTATAATCACATATTATGTATGATAAAAATGACCTAGATTTATTGAGCCCAAAATCAACAGACTTTTCTATGGGCGATGCCCCCTGCTCCTATGTGGAAGGAAAATATGTAAAAATGAACTACAAACAAGTCGATGTTGTGTCAAAAACATTTGCTACTGCTGTAGCCCAAAGAGGATGGAGACGTTTTGGTAGGAATTTTATATATCCCATGTGCTATGGATGTACTGCTTGTAAAAGTTTACGCATAAAAGTAAAAGACTACAAGTACTCCAAGTCTCAACGAAAAGCTATCAATAGAAATGAAGAGACAAAGATTCACATACAAGACCCTAGCATAAGGCAAGAGTACCTAGACCTATACAATAAATACCATGTCTACAAAGCAAAAAGAGATGGCTGGAAACACCACGACATAGACATGCAAGAGTATTATGAAACCTATGTAGATGGTGCTAACGAATTCGGTAAAGAGCTACTTTATTATATAGACGACAAACTAGTATGTGTTGACCTCATAGACATACTTGATGATGGCATAAGTTCTGTGTATTGCTACTATGACCCCGATTACCCTAGATATTCTCTAGGCAAATACTCTCTACTATACCAGATAAAACTAGCAGAAAACCTAGGACTAGACTGGGTATATATGGGCTACTGGGTAGACGGATATAAGGCTTTTGAATACAAAGAAGGTTTTGGTCCCATAGAGATACTAGATGGTTACCCTCGCATCTTTGAAAAACCAGACTGGAAATCATGGTCTAAAGAAAATTAAGATATTTTTCTACACCACTTCAAAAACAATCTATCTGGATTGATTCTTCTATCTAACGCTTTGCTTTCCATGATATATGCTGTCAATACCTTTGCCATCAAGGGTGCAAAAACAAACCCCCTACCTCCAAGTCCATTCATAACATATA
>CAZNEJ010000023.1:0-14717 GCA_964571975.1 uncultured Sulfurovum sp.
GCATCTACCATATAGCCCTAAGTGTTTAGTCCCAAAGACTTACTCTCAGGATTCATCTTAAAATACTCAGGATTATCCTGATATATTTGAATCCCGAGTATACTAAACCAGTAGTCCTTGGTATGGCTACACTTGGTGCTTTAATGTTGATAGTGAAGAGTATGGTATAAAAAATAAAATCAAACAATATTTTCAAGATGGTATGGGTTATCTTTACACTTAGTGACTATGTTTAAAGCATTTTCTCTTACCGTAAGCACGTCCTCATCCGATTCTATTGGTAATTCAACCAATGTCTCTTGGTGTTGGATATAATTATAGTTATGAAACTTGAAAATGAAGATGCCCTTGATAATCTTATCATCTGTCAGCAGTGCTATACTCTACATGCTGAAGTGCCTATAAAGGATGGTACAAAAGCTTTATGTGCTGAATGCGGTGGCATACTTTATAGGTATGACTCTAAACTTATCGAGTATGGGCTAGCACTAAGCATCACTGGATTCATCTTTTTTGTACTTGCAAATGTCTTTCCGTTGGTAAAGATAGAGCTACTTGGGCATGAGCAGTTTGTCACCATACCTAAAACATTTATGGCATTGTTTGACAATGGGTTTTATGTGGTTGGTTTGTTGTGTGCATTTCTTATCTTTATCTTTCCTTTTATGATATTTGGCATCAATATTTTACTTTTTACACTTTTAAAGGCAAAAAAAGGAGAGAAGCTAAGCAAGGAATTGCTGGTAATGCTCTCACATATCACACCTTGGAGCATGTCTGATATATTTCTTATCTCCATACTTGTGGCACTTGTTAAACTCATAGGCTACGCACAGATACATATGGGCATAGCTTTTTGGGCATTGATGGTTTTTGTTCTTATAGATTTGTATATCACTAAGACTATACATGTTTCTGAGATGTGGATGTTACGCAAGAGAGTCTATCTGGAGAAAGGTCATAGATGATAGAGGTAGGTGAAGAGCAACTTATGCGCTGTCCCATCTGTGAAGCTGTAAACATAGATAAAAGCAAAGAAAATATTTGCCGTCGTTGTGGTTCTGACATCTATAAGCACAGAAACTTTTCTACAGAGAAGTCTTGGGCATACCTCATCACAGCTATCATCGCGTATATTCCTGCCAATCTTTACCCCATGCTCATCACCAAGCAGTTTGGGGCAGTGGAGGGCAGTACCATACTTGGTGGTGTGGTGATGTTGTGGGAGCATGGCTCATATCCTATCGCTGCCATAATCTTTGTAGCGTCCATAGTTATACCTATGATGAAATTTTTAATATTGATTTATTTACTTATTAGTGTAAAATACCCTATAGGAAAAGACAAAAAAGTAAATAAACATAAACTCTACTATATGACAGAAGCCATAGGGCCTTGGTCTATGATAGATGTATTTGTAGTAGCAATACTAGCAGCACTCATACACTTAGTCAATGTAGAGATAATAGCAGGTACAGCAGCCACAGCTTTTGCAACATCAGTATTTTTTACACTGCTTGCAGCTCACGCCTTTGATGAAAGACTGATAAAGGAAAATAGATGATAGATGCAACAAGTTGCATGAGCCCACTGCTGAAGTGGACACAGCGTCAGCGTAGTAAGATGTGCTTTGCTCATTTACGTCCTGTTGTGACAAAAAGACTGATAAAGGAAAATAGATGATAGATGCAACAAGTTGCATGAGCCCACTGCTGAAGTGGACACAGCGTCAGCGTAGTAAGATGTGCTTTGCTCATTTACGTCCTGTTGTGACAAAAAGACTGATAAAGGAAAATAGATAAATGTCCAGACAAATACCTAGAGTAGAGGAATCAAGCAAGTTTAATTTTATTACTTCTATTTGGATAGTCCCTTTTATTGCAGTCATTATTGCGGCTTGGCTTGCCTATCAGTATTTTTCACAGTTAGGCCCTGAGATACGTATAGTATTTCCTAAGAATGAAGGTCTAAAAGCAGGACAGAGTCAGATAAAATACAGAGATGTACCTATAGGCACAGTGATGAAGATAGAACTAGAAAAAGACGGTGAAGGGGTAGCTGTCATCGCACGTATGGATAAAAGTGCAACAAACTACATGAACGAAAATACTAAATTTTGGATAGTCAAGCCAGAAGTGGGCATGTCTGGTGTCTCAGGCTTGGATACACTTATCTCCGGTACATACATAGATATGTATACAAAAAAAGGCGCTATGTTAAAAAAGAAGTTTCGTGGCATGAGGCATGCCTATAGGAAGATAAATGATGGAGAATACTTTCATCTAAAAGCACCTATAGGTTACAATATAGGCAAGAGTACGCCCATATATTTTAAAAATATTAAAGTGGGTCAGGTAGAATATATGAATGTATCACTAGATGGTTCTTCTATTGATTTTGTTGTATTTATAGAAAAATTTTATGTGCCTTATGTGCATAGTACTTCTAAGTTTTGGGTAACATCTGCTTTGGATGTAGATTTATCTAATGGTAGACTAGACGTTAATGTAGCTCCCCTATCATATATTTTAAATGGAGGCATTGCCTTTTCTTCTACTGGAGAAGACAATATAAATACTATACCAAGTACTTTTGTGTTTCATCTTTATAAAAACGGTTCTATAGCAGATGGAAAGAAGATAGGTCAAGGTGGAGATGCCATTAAAGAGTTTAGCATTGTAGTAAAAGATTCTGTAGCCAAACTCAAACGAGATGCTTCCGTAAGATACGATGGCTTTGATGTGGGGCATGTAAAAGAGATAAAGCTCTCCTATGATGTAGGTTTGCACAAGATGCTAGGCAAGGTACTTCTAGAGATAGATACTTCATCCTTTAGAGATGATAGTGACCTTAACCATACAGGAGAAGAAAACTTCTATAAAGCAGTTGAGGAGGGCTTACGAGCTAAGGTAACTCCTTCTAACCCCATTACTGGCATGTTGTTTGTTGATTTGGTTTTTGAGGATAGTAACCATACAAAAAGCATAAGCCATGGAGGTAAATACCCTATCTTGCCTACTATTGCACATAATGAAAGTGGGATTATAGATACTGTAGAAGCTATGCTAGCTAAGCTAAGCAAACTTCCACTAGAGGAACTTGTGACCTCTCTAAACACAGTGATAGCAGATGCAGGTAAGGTAGTCTTGGACACAGGAAAAGTTGTTAAAAGCGTAGATAAGCCTTTAGCTACAGTACTAAAAGACCTGAAAGAAACGGTAAATAATCTCAATAAAATGACAAACAAAAAGTCTTTTACTACCATGCCTGATGAGGTCAACAAAACCTTAAAAGAATTAACGCATACACTCAAAGCTACCAAGAAAGTAGTCAAAGGATATGGCAATAATTCACTTATCACTCAGCAGATAGCACAAACGTTAAAAGTAGTTAGTAAAACATCCTTAGAAATGCAACACTTTTTAAAAATGCTTAACCGCAAACCAAACTCACTTATATTTGGAGACAGATAATGACTCATAAAATACAGATAATACTTGTGACCATCATAAGTACTTGGATACTAGCAGGGTGCATGTCAAATAACTATTATGTACTCTCAACCCCATCTAAACCTACACATACTTATGCTTATAGCAATATGAGTATAGGTGTAGAGACAGTCACTGTGCCAGAGTATCTTTCTAAGCGTAGGGTAGCAGTTGCACAGAGTGCTAGCCAGATACGTCTGTTGTCAAATGCAACTTGGGGTGAAGACATAGATACGGGGCTAACACAAAGGCTTATAAGCTTTTTGCAAAAGAAGTTCAATCAGCCCTCTGTGCATCGCTACCCTTGGGGTCTAGACAAGCAACCAAGTTCAAAAGTGAAACTAGAGATTTCACGATTTATAGCCTTGGGTGATAAAGTCTATTTGGATGCTACATGGCAAGTAAAAAACATGAGAACAGGTGCTGTAAAAGCAAGACTTTTTTCCACTTCAGTAGCCACAGGTTCTGATGCAGGCAGTATAGTATATGCTATGGATAGTGCCTTTTCTGAGTTAGAAGAGATTATTGCAAGTGGTGTGAGATGATGAAACTATTGGTATGTAAAAGGATTTAGCTATGGCATTTTTTGGATTATTTGGAAAACAAGAAGACAGTGAAGTAATGGAACAAAAAAAAGTAAGCTGGGAGCTTCGCAGTTCTAAGTTAAAAACACTTATTATCCTCATATTTCTTTTTGCAGAGATAGCAATTATCTATTTTGTTGCGAAATCTTACGGACTCATAGGAGAGGGTGTGCCAAGGGGGCATAAGGTGGCTATTGTAGACTTTAACGAACCAGTGACTCAAAAGTTTGTCAATAAAATAATGGAAAATATGGACAAGGTCAAGGAGGATAAGGAGTATCATGAAGTCTTGTTCGTCATGAATTCTCCTGGTGGTTCTCCTACAGCTTCTGAAGAGCTTTCAGAGTACTTGAAAGACTATACTAAAGAGAAAAATGTAACTATGTACATACAAGGGATGGCAGCTTCAGGTGGGTATTATATTGCCTCGGCTATCAAACCACTCATAGCTAACAAAAATGCGATTGTAGGTTCTATAGGTGTCATACTTCCTCATTTTTACATAGGAGAGCTTGCAAAGAAGATAGGTATAGAAGAGGATGATTTAAGCTCTGGAGAATACAAGAAACCTATAAGTTTATTTAAAAGAGTAGGAGAAAAAGATCGAATGTATATAAAGGAGCAACTCCTTACGCCAACATATAACAATTTTATAAACTCCGTAGCTACAAATAGAAATATAAGTAGAGAAAAACTATTGCCATATACCGAGGGTAAGATATTTATAGCCAATGATACTAGCATCAAAGATATACTAATAGATGAAGTGTTGGTATTTCACAGGGTTAAAGCACGTATAGAAAAGAGGCTAGGAAAAGAAGTAAGTTTTGTGAATGTTATGCCCAAAGAAGGACTTGGATTTTTGCAAGATAAAATAGAGTTTAAGTTTTCACTCGATACTGGATTTGATGAGGGGTTAAGGTAGCATAAATCTATCATTGAGGGTGTTATCTATGACACCTTCTAGCCTTTCCTCTGGTTTCCTGCAAAGAAATTTCCTGCTAACCCTAAAGGTACAACAGTTCTGTAGAACAGATAGCGTCCACTCAATTCACTTATGAATGCACCAACACTAGCCACAATCAATGTACCAATGGCCAAGCCTAACAGTCCACTAGCTGTAAATAAAATGGCCAAGAGTGGTAAGCCTAGAGCAAACACAGCCAAAGAATAAATTCTAAACTTTTTTACATGAGCAAAATGTTCCCGAAGTAGGGTTCTTGTTCTGTTGTATTGGTAGTAAAGCGGGTCTTCTTTGTCTAGGTTTTTGTAAAATGTCATTTCTTCGTAAATGACCAGTGCTTGACCTGTTCCTACAAGTAGTGTTATGGCTAAAAGTACCATCACTCCTTGCGTTCCATTGGCCATGAGTAGAGTGCTGGCTATGATTAAAAAGCCTACATAACCTGTGCCAAAGAATTTTTTGTTAGTAGAAGCTCTATCCCAACTTGGACGGGCTCTTATACGATAAATCATTGCTTGGGCATGTATGCCGTATATGCCTACAGCTAGCGTGATAGCTTCGAGTACAAACAAGCCAAAACCTGTAAACTCTAGATAGTATAAAAGCACAATCAGCAATGCTAGCATTACAAAGAGTGCCAAGGCTATGGCTTCACGACTCAGCCATGAAGTACGCCAGTTTTTCATCGCCATGTAAGCTTTGGCTGGACGACCTAAGTGCAAGGCAGACAGGGGTAGACCTATCATGGCAGGTATGACTGCAAATAAAGCCATAATGAATGTTGGCTTAGGTAGGTTGAAGCCTAGAGAAAATAGTAATTGTCCTAAAAATAGAGCAAAAAATGCACCCAAACTTATTTGTGTTAATACGGTCATAAAAACCAAAGGTAGTTCAGAATGTGCAGGCTTGAGTAGATGCTCATCTGCGATGCGAAACTCCTCTCCCTCTTTTAGTTCAGGCAGTGTATATCGTGTGGTTGGTTTACAGATGTCTATGTCTGCTAGATGTGGGGCTACACCTTCTTTAGCCATGTCTTCTTCTTTCCATTTTTGGACATTAAATACTTCTATTTCTATGGCGTTACTTGGACAAGCTTGCACGCATGCAGGGCTTTGCCCAGCTTCCAATTTGTCTGCACACATATGACATTTGGTGACTATGCCTCGGTCTGCATTGAAGGTGGGTACTTCATAGGGGCAGTTCCATGTACAGTATTGACAGCCTATACAACTAGGGTCATCATGCCACACGATGCCGTTGTCAAACTTGATGTAGCTTTCGGTTGGACAGCCTGTTAGGCACTCAGGTTCTAGGCAGTGGTTGCAAGACATAGAGTTAAAAAGTTGTAAGGTATCTGGAAAAACACCCGTTTCCATATCGCCGACCCTACGCCATTTGATGTCATCAGGGTTGGCATTTTGTTCGTTACAGGCTACTTCACAGCAGTGACATCCTACGCAAGCATTCATGTCAAAGTGAAAACGGTACTGCTCTCCTTCATTTAGTTCAGGGAGGTCTATACTGTAGTTTCCGCACTGCATACCTGTGTTGGTTTTGTGATTAAGAAAGTCTGCTAGAGGCGTATCTTTCGTTAGGGGTTCTACTGGCATTACACTTCTTTTAGGGCGACTAGCAACTCAGAAAAAACTACTGCCCTTTCTTTTTTATTTTCATGGGTCATGTTATAAATGACTTCAGAAAGTTTGATAGGCACTTTGTCATTTAGTTTGCTTATAGTAGCTCTTTCTATGCTTTTGGGCTTAAGCATGTTGACATCTAGTCCCAGTACAGAATCAAAACGTTTTTCTCCGGTTAAGAGCCTGTAGAGTTTTAAGCCAAACCCAAAGAGTTCATATTCTTCACGCCTAGAACTTTTAGGTTCTGCTTCCAGTTCTAGCATGACATTTAGACCCAGTTTTTCATTGAGTATATAGTTGATTTTAGTAAAAAATCCCAAAGCTTGAAAGCTATAGTTTTGCGACAAGAATCTATCATCAAATGCCTCATAGGTCTCAGCCCTTTGTTTATGCATGGCGTACGTTTTGAGTAGATACTTTACATGGTGTTTAGCTTCACTTATAGGCAGTGCTTTAAGTAATACATGTGCCTCTTGTGCTTCACGGGTGATTTTCCCACCCAGGAATAGGTGTACACCGTCTACACGAGTACCGTCACTAAGCTTTGCTTTGCATCCTTCAAATCCGATGTCTGCAATGCCATGCACACCACATCCTTTAGGACAGGCTGACCAGTTCATGCGAACGTTAGCATTTTCTATGGCTACTTCTGAGCTAAGAAAATGTGCCATCTCTATGGCATCTGGTTTGTTGGGGATGACCCCAAAACTACAGGTGGCAGTTCCTGCACAGGCTATCATGTCGGCAAAGTAGAGGTTGTTAAACTGTGCATAATGACCGATAACTTCAGTAGAAGCCAAGGCTTCAAGGTTTTCTTTAGCAATGTTTATGATGTAAAGGTTTTGGTCATAAGTAAGGCGAATATTCCCATCGCCTTGGGTCGAAGCTACTTGGGCTAAAGCTATGAGGTTTGTTCCTGAAAATATACCTGATGGCACGATGACTTTATAGTTATATTTTCCATTGCGTCCTAGTACTTTACTGGCTCCCAAGGCAATGTTTTGAGACTGTACCATGGTGATACCTGCTGTATCAAAGTCTAAACCTGCCTCAGCTTTAACTGCATCTATAAAATTATCTATGCCTACGTCTGCGAGTAAGAATACCAAACGATTCTTGGTTCTACTGTCACGATATCCATAATTTTTAAAGATGTTTAGCAGTGATTTGAAGAAAGTAGGTACTTCTTCTATGGTCACAAATGTGTTGGCATCTTGTGCTTGCATGCCTACTCTAGCTCCTAGGTAAATATTGAAGCCAAATATGCCATCTTTTTGGGCTAGTACAAAGTTGCAGTCATGCCCAAAAATGTTACAGGAGTTGGAAAGTGAACCAAGCACTGCGGTGTTAAACTTACGAGGTAAAGCAGAAATCCACTCAGGGTTTTCTATAAATATATCTTGTAGTTGTGTTATAAGGGGCATACACTCTATGATGTTGTCGTATGCAATGCCATCTAGTGGGTCTGTGACGATATTTCGTGGATTATCAACACCTGTTTGAAAAGTAGAAATACCTACTTCTTTTAAAGCCGCTAAGACTTTAGAGATGTCTGCTATTTGTAGGTAACGTAGCTCAATTTGCATACGGGTAGTAAGGTCTATGTAGTCATTTCCATATTTTCTAGCCACTTCACCTATGCGTATGGCTTGCTTGTTGTTTAGTTGTCCACCAGGCACACGCACACGAAGCATAAAGTTTTCACCCTTATCAAAGAGTCCAAAGCATTTTAAAAAGTAAGCAGAATCTTCTTTGGCTAAGCCTGCATAGCCAGATTGTGCAATATCTGCTAGCTTTGCATGTACATCCATAGGTATCTTGAGTGCTTTTGTGATTTCAACTTTGTTTACTTTTTTACTTCTTTCTTCTAGTGCTTTTTCTAAAATCGTCATGTCTTCTCTTCCTGTGGCTTTACTAATTATTGTGATTATAGCTTATATAGGTTAGTTTTTGTATATTTGAGTGATTAAAAAATAATCACTCAAGGGCTTAGTAGGCAGTAATAATTTTAACTTATAGCTGGCAACAAAGGAATACTTGCTGGTTAAAAATTAATCAATCTATGTAAATATATGGCATACATTTAGTGTATAATTTGTCAAATTTTTACTTCAAAGGAAAAATATGATAGGTTTTAAAGCATTAAAGGGTCAAGGGAATGCCCTTACACTTTTCGCAGCTTTTATATATTTCGATATGAGTTTTATGATTTGGACCATACTAGGCCCACTTTCTTCAGAGATTGTAGAATCATTTGCATTGGCAGGGTTTATTATGACCACAGGTCAAAAAGCAACATTACTTTCTCTTCCTATACTCTCAGGAGCATTCTTACGCATAGTGCTTGGGTTTTCTGTAGATAAGTTTGGAGCTAAAAAGACAGCGTTAGTTTCTCAACTTATCGTCATCGCTTCACTGTTGTATGTATATCTTTTGGGCGAGAGCATCACATACAATCAACTACTCATAGCTGCACTTTTTCTTGGGTTTGCAGGTGCATCATTTGCTGTAGCACTTCCTCAGGCTGGGCAGTGGTATCCTCCTAGACTACAAGGCTTGGTGCTTGGTATCGCAGGTGGTGCATTTTTTGGTGTAGCAATGGGCTTTATATTTTCTCCCAAAATTGCAGAATTATACGGATGGCAGGCAGTATTTTTGAGTGGAGCTATTTTTGCCTCGGCAATGTTTGTTGTGTACGCAATCATAGCCAAAGACGCTCCACCTGAAGTGTATAAAGTTAGGAAGAAAAAGCTTGCAGATTATGCTAAGTTACTTAAAGACAAAGATACATGGTGGTTTAATCTTTTTTATGCCATTTCATTTGGTGGATTTGTAGGGTTTGGTGTTTTCTTAAAGCTTTACCTTACCGATACATATCCAGAGGAGATGCATGCATTTGGTCTCGCCTGGTTTTTAGAAGACAATATAAAGATAACAGCAGGATATTTTGCTGCCTTGTGCATCTTTGCAGGGACTATACTGCGTCCCATAGGAGGAGCAATCGCTGACAAAATAGGTGGGATAAAAGCACTCTATATTTTCTTCATTACAGTTATGATTATGGTGGCTATCAATGCTATAGCTACACTACCTTTTGCCTTAGTAATCTTAGTATTTTTCATCACTATGGCAAATCTTGGCATGGCAAATGGTGCAGTCTTCCAGTTGGTACCCCAACGTTTTTCTAAAGATATAGGTGTGATGGTGGGCATCGTGGGAGCTGCTGGTGGTCTAGGTGGTACAGCACTCATCAAGACACTGGGATGGAGCAAAGATGTTTTTGATGGTTATACGGTTGGGTTTCTTATCTTTGCTGTGGTTACACTCATTGCCATAGTAGGGCTTGGTTTGGTTAAAACCAGATGGAGAACCACATGGGGAGCTAGTTCAGGAGGGATGATTTAGATTCTGCTGTGTTTATCTCTTGTCTAGTCCAAGTATTTTGCCAAAAAGTTTATCTTCAGTAAGCCCCATCTTGGCAGCTTCCATTAAGTTGTTGTCTTTGTAGTATTTGACAAGCTCTTCTGCATCTTGTCCTGACATCATAGCTTGATAGTATAAAGCAGAGAGTATCTCTTGTTCATCTACTTCAAGACCTTCTTTTTTAGCCAACGCCTCTATGATAAGCACTTTTTTAATGGAGTACCCTGCTTCTTCTTCAAGACTTTTTCTTAGTGTATGAAAGAGCTTTTTGTCTTTGTTTAGTGCATCTTTTTCTTCTTGACTCATCTGCTGTATACGTTCAGATACTTTTGCGTCTATCTCTTGCTCTACGATATTTAGAGGAAGGGTAAAGTCAAACTTACTTAGAAGACCTTTGGTAAGTATAGGCTTTAGTTCATCATTGTAAAATTGTGACAGGGCTTGTGAGTTTATCTGGTCTGCTAGTTTTGCCTTGAGTGTGTCTATAGTCGCTTTCTCGTCACCCAAGATAGATTGAGCAAAGGCATCATTTGTTTCTTTAGGCACTTGTGCTTGAATTTCATGAAGTTTTACTTTAAACTTAGCTTCTTTACCTGCTAGGTCAGCAGATGAATACTCTTCAGGAAATGTCACAGTAACTGTTTTAGTCTCTTCATATACCATACCGATGAGTTGTTCTTCAAAACCAGGTATAAATGAATCTGAACCTACCTTTAGGTTAAACTTCTCAGCAGAGCCACCATCAAAGGCTACACCATCAATAGAACCTTCAAAGTCTATGAGTGTAACGTCATCATCTTGAACCTCTCTAGGTGTTGGTATGGAGGCAAAGGTACCTTGTTGTATCGCCATTTCTTGCAGTTTGGCTTCTATATCTTTAGTGGCAGCTTTGGGCTGTGTAAAAGTAGGTATGATATCTGCATAGTCTATGTCTGTATTTACATTAGGGCTGGTTGATACTGCTATCTCAAGAAAGAGACCATTGTCTCTTTTTTCATACTTTTTAAATCCTGGTTGTCCCAAAATATCTTTTACATCTACGCCAGCATCATGGAGACCTGCTTCTATAAATGCATTAAGTATCGTACTTTCTGCTGATTGTTGTATGGCATCTTCCATCTCTTTTGTGAGGTCTTTGTTGTCTTTGGAGGCTTGTGCCTTGAGTTGGGCAACCTTATCTTCAGTCATGTTGTTGTCTATGATTCCAGAGATGATGATGTTGATGTCATCTAGTTTTTCTGCTGTAACTTTCATAAGAATCCTTTGTGTTTTGATGGCGTGATTTTAGCCAAATAATGATGAAAGTTTCTGATTGCATTACTATATGTTTCCCAAGGCAATGACACAATACATAAATCAAAATCAAATGCTATAATATCTGCAATACAATACTAAGGCGTGCCATGTCAAGACAAAACATAGAAACCTCAGGACTTACTCTTGCAAAGGGTACACAACTAAAAGGAGATGATTTTTATAAGATTAAGGTCTTAGATAACATCACCGTTGCAGTGGTATGCGATGGTGTAGGTTCAGCTCTTATGGGAGCAGAAGCTGCAAAACGAACATCTAACTTCTTGGTGCACTCACTTAAGAACCGTCCAAAGTCATGGAGCATGGAAAAGTCTATACTACACTTTATCAAAAATATCAATAGAGTACTCTACTTAGAGTCTATGGAAGACTATGAGCGTGAAGAGTTGCTGACAACACTGGCTATGATAGTGATAGAAGGTGACAGGCTTTATGGCGTCAATGTTGGAGATAGTCGTATCTATCTACATCGCAATGGCAAACTTGGAAATGCATACTTTGCACAGCTTTCTGATGACCACAGTATGGATGAAGTTGGTATGGAAAATGTTTTGACTTCTGCGATGGGGCTTGAAGTTGATGTTTCTCCTTATTACTTTGAAAACAACTTACAAGCAGGAGACCAGATACTCTTATGTTCTGATGGACTCTATACAGAGCTTTCTCAAGATGAGTTAGCAGATGGTATACATATGGGTGCATCACATTTGGTAAAAAAAGTCTCTAAAAAACATAATGATAATTTACCAGATGATACTACAGCAGTTGTATTGGAGATAAAAGAACTAGATCCAAGACTGAAGTTTAAACATTCAGACCTAAAGGTACAAGAGAACTATAGTGTAGGGGACAACATAGATGGATATGCACTCATAAGACCACTTATACAAAACAATCGCACGTGGCTGTGTGAAAAAAGAGGCATGCAGTACGTTATAAAGTTTATACCATTTGAGGCTGTAGATGATGAGGTGCAGTTAGATTTATTTGTAAAAGAAGTGTGGATGGCAAAACGTCTTAAAGCAGGGTTTTTCCCTAAATCAGCAGTACCCAAAAACCGTACGCACCGTTACTATATCATGGCGTATGTGGAGGGAGATACGCTTAAAGAATTTACAGCTAAAAAGCCTCTATCTGTTGATCTCTCTGTGGAGTTAGCCATTTTTCTACTCAAAATGTCACAGTTTCTCATCAAGCATGACTTGGTACATGGAGACATTAAGCCTGAAAATATTATCATCACAGAACGTAAAAACAAGTTAATATTTAAAATGATTGATTTTGGAAGTATCACAGAAGCGTACTCCAATGTATCACGAGCGGGTACGCCATCGTACCTAGCCCCCGAAAGGTTTAGTCAGTCACCAGTAAATGAACAAACAGAGGTTTATGCCATAGGAGTGACACTCTATGAAGCGATGACACAAAAATATCCCTTTGGAGAGATAGAGCCTTTTCAAACACCAGCTTTTGATAAAAGCATCAAGGTACCCACAAGTTTAAATACAAAGATACCTGCATGGCTAGAGTCCGTGATGCTAAGAGCTCTAGAAACAGATACAAGCAAACGCTACCATAACTACTCAGAAATGCAGTATGAGATAAGCAACCCAGAAAAAGTAAAACCATACTTTGATAAAAGTAAATCATTTATAGAACGTAACGAATTTATGGTCTACAAAGTAGGGTTTATAGCAATGTTCATTCTTAATGTTTGTCAGTTGTTATTTTGGTAAATCTTAAGGGTTTACTTTGTTTTACTGATGTTTTGACGGTGTTTTTTAAGAGTGTCGGTAAAGTCATACACTAGATTAGAAGAAGATCCAAAATAACCTAATCCTCACTATTTCAATAATAAAAGCACATAAATAAGGTCACCCTAAGCAGATGATTGATAAGTTATTGTAATAGTTTGTAATGGTTTGTATTTGAAGTGATTTATGGTGGCAGGAGTGAATTGTCATTGTCGTCCAAATACTATCATAGATAGTACTTTTCTAAAAGAGTACATATAAAGCCAAACCATTCGTGAGGATGGGACGGAAAGCTACGGATCTTTGGAAGTGTTGTGTTGTGATCTACTAACGCAGGCAACACTTTTTATTTTAGACCGCCGAGCTACATAAAGACAAGAGGTTGTTTTATGTTAAGAAAAAGATTTACTATACTCCAAGTATTACTATTGGTAGTTGGTTTTGCGTCTATGACGCATGCAAATGAGTTGGACTACACATCTGGTGCAGATATCAGTCAATGGACAAAAGGGCTTGGTAATATATCAAAGAACAACGAGTGGCAGTCAGTTGTTTATGCCATGGGTAGGTATGTCGCAGTTGCAAGCGGCGGCAATAATAGGATTATGACCTCTATAGATGGGATTTATTGGACAAATGTAAACGTAGAGGGCAACACAACTGCGGCAACACGAAATATAATAAATAGTAGCACATGGAATGCTGTGACTTACGGGGGTGGCAAATTTGTAGTAGTTGGGGAGCCTAATAACAATGTAGTTTCCTTATCCTCTGCAGATGGGTTAACTTGGACTGAAGCAACCTCAACTGTTCAATCTATAACAGGAGGAAGTTGGCATGGTATAGCTTATGGAAATGGTAGATTTATGGCAGTTGGAACCAATGGCAATAGGAGAGCAATGTACTCTACAGATGGGTCAAATTGGACATCATCAAATATTGGAAGTCAGAATTGGACTGAGGTCTCCTACGGAAACGGTAGATTTGTTGCAGTTTCTCTCGATGGTGCTGCTAATAACATAAAGCATATTTTGGATGGTGAAAGCACTTGGACTACTGGTAGCTCACTTGTTGTAGGAGGGAGAGAATGGAACTCTATCACTTATGGAAACGGTAAGTTTGTTGTAGTCTCACGTGACAGTGGTTCTCCTTTACCTCAGAGTGCATATTCTTCAAATGGAATAAATTGGACTTCAGGTACAGGTGTTGCAATTACTGGAAACAATGCTGATGCACAGTGGAGAGATGTCACCTACGGGGGAGGTGTGTTTATGGCAGTTGCGGAACAAGGGGCAGGTGCTAACTCCATACAAGATGTTATGTATTCTTATGACGGCATTGCTTGGGTTCATGCTGATTCAAATTTTGAGACCAAGTGGCTATCAGTCACATATGGAAATGGTAAATTTGTGGCAGTAGGACGTGATACAACTGTTCGAGCCATGTATACATCAGGACCAGCATATTCAGAAATTATGCCTGCTAATGCTGGTACAGTATCTAACGCCTCAGCATTAACGATAGAACTAAATGGTACTGCAACATTTGCA
>CAZNEJ010000024.1:0-14705 GCA_964571975.1 uncultured Sulfurovum sp.
TTTTATCCTTTGTTTGCTTTTCTTGTCTTGGTAAAAATGCAAAATTTTTATTGTCAACTGATATCATTTTCAAGTTATTTATATCTCTAATCGGTGCTGGGTCGTAAGGATGGTGGGTAGAACTTCTCTGCACAAGAATAGCCTGAGACATCAACACCGCCCAAATAAACAACAGTCCTACTATGGAGATTAAGACCCCAAATACACCATGAAATCCAAATACTGATCTTTTTGTATTTTCTGCCATAACTACTCCTTGTCTGCTAGTGACTGGATATAAACAGCCAATGCTTTTTCTTGTATAGGTGTGATAAGGGTATTGAATGCTGGCATTGTCCCCAATATACCTTTTTTACCATTTCTTAGTACATGCTTTATCAGTGTTTCGTCATAGGTAACAAGGTTAGGAGACATGCCACCCATACCTTTACCGTCTTCACCATGACAAGAGGTACATGCAGCAAACATGGCTGGACGTTCACCTTTCATGCCAGAAGCTACATACACTGCTATATCTTCAGCATCTTTTCCTGACGCCATACCTGCAGGCATTGCACCCATAGGGTAAGCAAGTTGATTTTGACCGTTGTTAATGACATAGAGTACTTGTTCTTTTGTAAAATTTCCAACTGTTGTGAAGTCATGTGCTATACCTGAAAGTCCATCACCTGTTGCACCATGACACTGTGAACACTGTACAAGAAAGATAGATTTACCCATTTTTTTCAGTGTTGCGACATCTGTATTTTTATACATTTCTTCAAATTCTGCGTTATATGCAAGCACTTCTTCATTATATTCGCCTATCTGAGAATATGCGTTAATAGGATAACCAAAGAAACCATACCACATAGACCATATAAGCGTAGCTAAAAACGAGTATGCCCAACCTGACGGAAGTTCATTTTTATATTCACCTATGCCATCCCAGTTTTCATCTGCGAGTTTTCCACTTGGCATATCTGTCTTCATTTGATATAGATATTTAGTTGTAACAATAGATGTTATCACAGCAATTGCCAAGGCACCTGCCATAGTCATGGCATTTACAAAGTCATTAAAAATATCAATTTCTAGGTCGATAACTACCCAAACTGTCGCACCCATCAATAGTGCTGAAAATGCCAATGATTTTATCATAAATCCATTCATTTTTCTTTCTCCTTATTGTAATCTCTTTCTCCGGCATGTCTATCTTCTACAGGAGTGCTTGTTACTGCATCATCAAGTGCAATATTTCCATACTTTTCATAATCACGCTCACCTTTTTTTTCAGATCTATATAGGTGCAAAATGTACCAATACAACATAAGCACCACAAATAGGGTCAGAAAAAAATTTGCGTATCCCTGTAGATTTCTAAGATCCATATCCATCTTATTGTCTCCTACTTTAAACTATTTAGATACGCAATAAGTGCAACAACTTCAGGAACTTCCCCTCTATCTATTGCTTCTTTGATACGAGGGTCTTTCATATCAGCAGCAATCATTTTTGCATCAGCAAGTACTTTTGGTCTGTGTGCATCCCAAGAGGCTCTTGTTCTTTTGAATTCAGGACCATAAGGTGTATGAAAAACATTCTTGACCGTAACCGCTTCTGCATACGCAGTTTCTATATCTGCAAGGTTTTCAAACTGATGATCATAAGCAGGCATAATGGAACCTGGTACAATCGCAGGAGGGTTTAACATATGAGCCTCGTGCCAATCTGTTGTACGATAATTACCAACACGATGCAAGTCAGGACCTGTTCTTTTTGAACCCCAAAGAAAAGGTCTATCATACGCATATTCGCCTGAGAGTGAATACTCACCATAACGATCTGTCTCGGACTTAAATGGACGAATCATTTGTGAATGACACGATATACAATTGTCTTTCTTGTAAACATTTTTACCAGCTAGTTCAAGTACTGTACGTGGTGTCATATCTATCAGGGGTTTACCAGATTGTTTAAAGTTCGGAACAATTTCTATAAGTCCTGCAAATGAAATAACAATCGAAATCATAGCAGCAAAATAGAACGGATTTTTTTCTAACCAATGAAAAAACATAATATTTACCTCCCTTATGCCATAGGTGTTTTAAACTGTGGCTCTTCGGTAAGTTCTCTACCTGAAGTCATAGTTTTATAGATATTGTAAGCGAACATCAGGAATCCTACCAGATACATAACACCCGAAAGTGTTCTAATCGTATAATAAGGATGTAGTACAATGACCGTATCTATAAATGAATACATTAAATTACCATATTCATCTACAGCTCTCCACATCATTCCTTGCGTGATACCTGCTATCCACATAGACGTGAAGTAGAGTATAACCGCTGTTGTTTGTAGCCAAAACTGCCACTCCATAAGTTTTCTTGAGTAAAGTTCTCTTTTAAACATACGTGGTGACATATGGAAGATAGATGCCATTATCATAAATGTAACCCAGCCCAAAGTACCATCATGTACATGACCTGGAATCCAGTCTGTAAAGTGTGCGATGGCATTTACCGATCGTATCGCTTGTATAGGCCCTTCAATAGTTGAGAGCATATAGAATGTAGATGCTATGACCATAAACTTAATGATTGGATTGGTAGTAAGTTGATTCCACTCACCTTTCATAGTAAGAAGCATGTTAATAGCCGATCCCCATGATGGCAAGATAAGTACTATGGAAAATGCAGAACCCATAGTCTGCATCCAGTCTGGAACAGTCGACCACAATAGGTGATGTGAACCAGCCCAAAGGTATACGAACATTAGTCCCCAAAAAGAAAGAAGTGATAATTTATACGAGTAAATTGCTTGACCCGATTCTTTAGGTAGGAAGTAGTAAATCATACCAACAATTGGCACAGTAAATCCAAATGCAACTGCATTATGTCCGTACCACCACTGTACAAGGGCGTCATTTGTTCCTGCATACATAGAAACAGAGTGCAAAGGATTTCCTAAGCCTTCTGTAGAAAAATAAGTAGGAATTGCCATATTGTTAAAGATGTAAAGCATAGCGATACCAAGAAAACACGCAAGGTAATACCATACAGAGATATAAAGTGCTTTTTCACGTCTAATCCCTATAAGTCCCATCATATTTACGCCCCAAAGTACCCATATGATAACAATAACGATATCAAATGGCCACTCGTACTGAGCGTATTCTTTAGATGAAGACACCCCAAAAAGTAAAGATACGGTTGCCAAAAGTGCACCTATAAGATACAGCCAAAATTGGATATTGCCTATAATCATCAAAAATCTAGACTCTGCCATGGAGACCTTAAGCACTCTTTGTCCTAGGTAATACCAAGTAGCAAAAATACCAGAAACAGTAAATCCAAATACTACTGTATTTGTATGAATCGGTCTAAGTCTAGAAAATGTTCCATATTCGCCAAATAAGTAGTTTAGCTCAGGAAATGCCATTTGAGCTGCAATAAGCGTACCCACCAACATACCTAAAATACCAAACAAGATAGTCAGAAATGTAAACTTTTTTGCCAACGAGTAGTCATATTCCAATGCTGCGTTTGATTGCATGCATGCCCCCTTATGTAAAATCAATGTGCCGTATAAACAACATTCTTAAACTAGTATAGGACTATTTAAGAGGTCAAAAGCTTAATCTGCATTAAGAAAGCTGATATATGTGATTTTTTGTAGCGAAATATACGATATGACGTGGTATATCTACTTTAAAAACATACAATATTTTCCTTTTTATCATCAATTTATTTGATTAAAATAGCAGTAAAGTTATCTCAAATATGATAAAAAGTGGATGTAAGCAATTAGAACCAAGACTGTATTGTCGCCATAATACCCGATTTTATGCCTTTATCTTCATTGTCAAGTTCGGTAAATCTATCACAACCTGCTTTGAGTCCTGCAGTACAGCCTTTTTTGTAAAATAACTTTTCATTATTTCTTGACTTTGTGACGCCAAAGCCTCCTCTATACATGATGGCAACATTATAACAAGCATCACCACTTTGCAAAGCACAAGCCTTCTCAAAATATTCTCTAGCTCTAATGTCATCTTGTCTAATATCATGTCCATCACGATAAATGATTCCAACAGATTCACAAGCAATCTTGACGCCTCTGTTACATGAAGCTTCTAGGTAGGGTCTTGCAGCACCATAGCTTTTATCTGCAAAATAATTTTCGCCCAATTTGTCGCAAGCTTTTTCTTCGCCATATACACATGCTTTTCTCATATAGCCTGTGCCTTCTTTCATGCTTTCTTGGTTGTCAATATTTTTTCCAGTAGTTAAATGCACTGCAAGGGTGTAACATGCATCGATATTATCGTTTTTACACTTGTTAAGGTACGCTACTTTATCAAATCCAAAAAGAAAACTTAGGGAAATACAAAATACAATCAACGGTTTTCTATGCACTTTTGCTCCTTGTATCTCTACTAGATTTGTCTCTATTCATAGCTTCGAGTAAATCTTTATTTTCTACTTTCATTTCTTCAAATGCTTGCAGGAAAAATGTATGCAGTTTATCATCTTCGATATTTTGCTCTAGCCCTTCACCGTAGTATCTAAAAAAATCTTTAAACGGTGATACACCAGATGAAAGAACTAATGATAGCTCTATATCAGGGAAATAGCTACTCCATGATTCTTGAATTTCTCTTGTAACTTTATTATTATTTATAAAAGTTAAGGCAACGATTAAAATCATGACCATAGAAAGAAAAACAATATAAAATATAATAGCCTGAGCGATACCAAGCATAGCGAACATGCTAGGATTAAAAATGCCAATGTATAATAAAATAGGTAAAGAGATGAAAAAAACTATCACCCACACAGAGCCAATCCCACCTATAGGAGCCTGATTAAAGATGAGTCTTTTTTTTACTGTAACATCTTTTGTTTTTACCAATGTAGCCAATATGACTTCAAGTGGATATTTTTTTTCTTGCATAATAGTCCTTTGCTTCACTTAGGATATGTGATGTTTGACATATTCGTCTATACTCAAAAGTATAATGATACCTAAAAATGAAGCATTAATCTTCCAAAATACTGAACGAGCATTTTTAAGATCAAAACTTTCTTTTAGTAATTCAAGTGAAGATATAAATGCCCAAACACCAATGAGAATAGAAAGAACGATAGTCGTTATGTAAGGCTCGTAAACAGCTACCAAAAAGATACCTGCTTGTATAGTAAATACTAACCATACAAATGTTAGTCTTTGCAAAGATGCCTGCCCAAAAAGACGCATAGCAGTCGGGTAACCTGCATTTTTATAATCACCATGGAAAAGCATTACAAGTAACCAATAATGAGGAACTTGCCATATAAAAAAATAAATTGCCAATGCCATAAACTCTAAGGTTATCAAGCTTTCTCCAGCAACCATCCAGCCAATAGCAGGAGGTATCACGCCCAATATAGCCCCTGGTACTACAGCTAGGGCTGATTTTTTCTTTAGAGGTGTATACATAAGATTGTACCAAATAAAAGCGAACATAAAAAAGTTTATACCTATAAATCCTAAAAGACCATAAATAAGTCCCATAGAAAGTACTATCAAAACCGCAGATATAATATAGCCTGTACCTGGCGTCATACGCCCTGCAGCTATAGGTCTATGCTTAGTACGTTCCATCTTGCCATCTTCTCTATATTCTTGTACTTGGTTAAGTGTTGAGACACCCATGGCTACAAGCAATACAGAAAAGGTAGCAAAAATCATATCAAACCCTACCTCTCCCTTTGCCATAATATAGGCAAAGAGTGCGGAAAGACTTACCGCAAACGAGAGAACGAATTTTGTAACTACAAAAAAGTCTTTTATCATCATTTGGCTGACTGCATGTATTTGACAAGTTCTGCTACATCTGCATCTGGAAGTGCAAATGGTGGCATAACACCTGGGTAGAATCCTTCTGGTACATCTTTATCAGGATTTACAATCGCATCTTTTAAGTATACTGCGTCATGTCTGCCGCCTATACCTTTGAGTGTTGGTCCCACAAGTGTTGAATCAGTATCAATAGAGTGACACCCTGCACAACCATTGTCTTCATAGAGAGATTGTCCTTTAGACATTTGTGCTGCTGATGCATCTTCAAATGGAGACTTAGCAGTACTTTCAAACCATTTATCATAGTCTTCTCTTTCCATTACAACAATTTTAGAATACATATAAGAGTGTGCGGTTCCACAGTACTCTGCACATTCTACTGCATACTCTCCTACGATATCTGACTGAAACCATTGTTTTGTCATACGACCAGGTACAACGTCTTCTTTCATACGAAATGCTGGTACAAAGTATGCATGAATTACATCATTTATCGGTGCTGTCATTTCCAAAATAACTTTTTGCCCCTTAGGCACGTATAATCCTCTTTTAATATTTAAACCACTTTTAACTCCATCATCTTTCTTATATACAGAAGTGATTTTATGGACATGTCCTGCTTTGTTCGCTGGATATTCATATTTCCATTTCCATTTAGAGCCCTCAACTTGTATCACGATACTCTCAGATTCTGCTGGCATTGTTCTAAATGTTTTCATTGACGTATACCCATAGTAAAAAAGTACCATCATTAATGCTGTAGGTATCAAAGTCCAAGCTATTTCAAGCGGCGTGTTGTGTGAGTAGTTTTTAATATCCTCATCTTTTACATTGCTCTCTCTATATTTCCATGCAAAATAAAACATTGGTACAAGTACAGATAAGCCCAGTACGATTGATATCCAAAAATTTATCCAGAATGCTTGGTCAAAATCAGAAGCAAAGGTTGCTGCCATTGAATTAAAACCATTTAGTGTATTATTAACATCTACTGTATTGTTAACGTCCATGTTGCCTCCTTAGTGTGCTGTTTTTACTTCAGGTACGTGACCTTCAGCATGTAATGGTGTGATTGAAGATGTGATATGACTTTCTTCCATAAACTGGAAATTCTGTATATCGACTCCTATAACAATCGCAAAAAATGTCAATACGATAAAGAGTGAAAAAACTCCCATCCAACTAATGAGTTTATCACCTTTTAAGTGCATATAGTACATAATAATCAGCCATGCCTTAACTACTGCTATAAGCATTTGTGCTAAAAATGTTGACTCGGTCATAAACATGTGTGGTTGCACAAATGTTACTGCTGTGAGCAATAAAAGCCCTATAAGGACTTTATAATATTTTAATCTTTCTTCTTTATAATCAATAGTTTTAGTGTCCACCTGCAACTCCTCCTGCCCCAATCATGTAATAATACGGAAATACAAATACCCAAATAAGGTGTACAATATCCCAATACAAAGCGATGTTCCAATATAGTATGTGATGCTCTGGAGTTACTTTATCCGCATTAATACGTTTAAGCAACCAAAGCATAAGTCCAATACCTATGATAATATGAAAACCGTGTAATCCTGTCATCGTAAAGTACATTCCAAAGAATAACTTTTGACCAAATGGCAATGGAGACTCAGCTAACAGTTGATCATGCATAAGAAAGATACCATGGTGATACTCAGCAGACCACTCAAAACCCTTGATGACCAAAAATGCAATAGCCAATAATATGGTTGCCCATATCATAAGCTTAGCACCCTTAACATCGCCTACTCTCATCTTAAGTAACCCAAGACCCATTGTAAGTGCTGACACGAGTAATATAACCGTATTTGTTCCACCTAGTAGTCTATTTAAAGACGCGGATGCATCTAAAAAATCTTGCGGGTGCAAAGTGTTGTAATATGCAAGTACCATAAACATAGCACCAAACATTAGAACTTCTGTAAACATAAACAGCCAAAAACCTAGTTTCCCACCATAAAAATCATCTTGCCAACCTTGAACCTCATGTTCATTTCCATCGCGGTCAATCGCGATTTCAGGTACATATTCGTGAGACATTAGTCTATCCTTTTCATAGTTTCATAATCAAACTTAACCACTGGCTCACCATGGTGATACTCGTATGGTTCAAAGTCAACATAAGGCACCTTAGAGTGGTTTTCTAGTGGTGGTGGTGACGAAGGCATGTGCCATTCAAGTGTTGTAGCATTCCAAGGGTTTGTTCCAGATGGCTTTCCGTATTTCCAGCCTCTAAAAAAGACAACAAACATAAAGATAAGCCCCGCGATAAATAGTACTGCACCAAAAAATGAAAACTGGTGGTAGATTTGAAATTCTGGTAAATAATCAAAATAACGTCTTGGCATACCATAGTACCCTGCGATAAACATAGGGAACCATAATAAGTTAAAACCTATAAATTGCATGTAAAAAGAGATTTTACCATGCTTTTCATTGTACATTTTCCCACTCACTAGTGGAAACCAGTAGTGAAGTCCTGCAAAGAACAAGAATACAACTCCACCAAGCATCGCATAGTGAAAGTGAGCTACTGTATAGTAAGTATCTTGAAGGTGTATATCTACACCAATCATAGCAATAGTGACACCCGTTAAACCACCAATAGTAAAGGTAATAATAGTTCCTAAAGCCCATAACATAGGTGTCGCAAGGATAATTTTACCTTTATACATCGTTGCTACCCAGTCATAAAACTTCACACCTGTTGGAATAGCCACAAAGAATGTTAAGAATGAAAACACTACTTTAGCAGTATCTGCCATACCTGAAGTATAAAGATGGTGACCCCACACTAAGTAACCAATACCTGCGATAGATGCCGATGAAAGTGCAATAGAACGATATCCAAATATTTCTCTTCTTGAAAAAGTAGGGATAATCTCAGACATGATACCAAATGCAGGTAAAATCATAAGATAAACAGCTGGATGAGAGTAAATCCAAAATAAGTGTTGGAACAATACTGGGTCTCCGCCTTTAGCAGGATCAAATATACCAATACCGAAATATTTTTCCATAATAGCCAAGATAAGTGTAATACCAACAACTGGTGTAGCAAGAAGCTGAATCCATGCCGTTGCATAGATACCCCATACAAACAAAGGCATTTTCCAAAAAGTCATACCAGGAGCTCTTAGTCTGTGAATAGTTACAAGGAAGTTGAGACCTGTAAGTATAGACGCCATTCCAAGAACAAAAGCTGCTACAAGTGTCATAATAACATTTGTACTTGTATTGATGGAATATGGAGCATAAAATGTCCAGCCAGTGTCAGCAAATCCAGCGTCCGTAAAAAGTGACGAAAGTGCGATAAGAGACCCTGCAATATAAAGCCAAAATGTAAACCAATTAAGTCTAGGGAAAGAAACATCTTTCGCACCAATCATTAATGGCATAACAATATTTCCAAGTACCGCAGGAACGCCTGGGATGATAAAAAGAAAAATCATAATAACCCCATGCAATGTAAATGCTTGGTTAAATGTATCTCCATCTATATACTGAGCGCCTGGTGCAAATAGCTCTAAACGCATTAAAAATGCAGTTGCTACTGCTACAAAAAAGAACGTAAACATAACGGCTGCATACATAAGACCAATTCTTTTATGGTCAACTGTAAGCATCCACTGCATGAATGTACTTTTTGGGTGCCCTATGGCACAGTGTGTTTCGTCGAAATAACTTTTACTCATTTCTCTTCTCCTTTGTTTTGTGGATTGTCTGGATGATGTGGATGACTTACATCATCTTCATCTCTTCTACTTGTTTTTACTAAATAAATGAAAAAACCTAACATAATCGCAAGCATTACTGTTGCGGCTACCTTTTCCCATTTAAAAATGTATGTTTTTGCTTTTGGATCATAAGCAAAACAATATAGCAAACCTTTTGCTACTGTTGGACCTACTCTACCTTCACCTGCCTCAACTACTGCCATCTTCACATCAAAAGGTAGCTGTTCAATGCCATTGAGATAACGTGTTATTTTGCCTTCTGGAGAAAGCATAATCAATACACCTGCGTGAATATAGTCTACAACTCCCGCATCTGATACTGTTTTTTCAAAAGAAAAACCAACTTTGTCTGCAAATACTCCTGAAGAGTTATTTTCGCCTATCACAAAACGCCAAGCGTTTGATACAAACTGTCTTTGTATCGCATGCAACATAGTCTTTCTTTTTGAAGCTGCTAGTTCATAGCCTTCATCTTCAGCGAAGCCAATCGTAATCACTTTATAGTCAAAGTTTTCTGCCAAGTCTAGGCGGGTAAGCATTTTTGCCATGTCATTAAGTTGTGGGGTACAAATGCCTGCACAGCGAAAGTAATTTAAAGAAATCATAGCTGGCTTCCCATCCATGAGTTTTTTCAGTGTTACACTTTTGCCTTTTTCGTCAATAAATGTAAGGTCTAGTGGAACCATGTCTCCTAACTTTTCATTGATACCAAGCGTATTGGCTTGTATTGATAGCGTTAAGAATACAAATATTAAAAGTTTTCTCATGCATGCCCCTTGTCTTTTATTTCATATATTTAGAAAAATACACCTATAATATTAGAATATTTGAACTTAAACGGTAATAAAATGTATGCAATAATCAACAACTAGCACGCAACCTATACCATTATGTAACAAAAATGGGGTATACTAATTTTATACTGTTGGTACATAAAAAGTAATATTGTTAAGGACCAGTCTAAGCTTTCCCTTTTGCAGATTGGATAGAATGGATATATTGGTAGTCAATAGAAATCTTTTTCTCTTTTGGCAAATGACTAGCCAGTCTTTCAAGCATGCCCTCAAAATCATCAAAAAGATAATTTGCCATAGAACCTGGTATTGGGTTTATTTCATTGAGTAAAACCTCTCCATCAACTACAAAGAAATCACAACGTATAATACTTCCTGCAAAAAGTGTGTTGTAGATTTTCTTGAAGCTATCTTGTATCTTGGTTTTAAGTGCGTCCCTAATGTCTGCTGCCAATACCTGTGAATCACGAGAAAAATCCATATATTTTTTTTCAAAATCTAAAAATTCTTCTTTTTGAGGTTCTTCAACGATGGAAAGTTCCCATTTGTCGGTAAAGCACCCTGCTTGGTTAAACTCTTTAACGCCTTCTATAAATGGCTCTATAATGACATCTGTATCAAATTCAAAAGCGACATCAAGGGCATAATCAAGTTCTGATTCAACTTTTACTATACTCACCCCAAGACTAGACCCTAAACGTACAGGCTTAATAATCACTGGGTAATCCATGTCTACTTTTCGCTCATCGTTTTTAGAGAGGTATTCGTATGCTACAGTTTTCACACCTAAAGACTCTGCTAAAAACTTAGTATACAGTTTGTTGTAAGAAAGTGCGGAAGCTTCCATACGAGGAGAGATAAAAGGAATGTTAAAAAATTCCATCATAGAAGATATCTTTCCATCCTCACCATCTCTACCGTGTATGAGATTAAGTGCTACATCAAATCTAACTTCTTTATTTCCAAATATTCCATCTATGCTAAATCCAGTACTTTTTAAAGTAAGTTCTTTAGATTTTTTATATTCTCCTGATGAGAATAGTTTAGAATTTATTTTGTCACTGTCTATCAGATAAAATTTTCTTTCTTGACTTACAAAGATATAAGTGATGATTGATTTCTTAAGTACTTTTTTTAAAGTAATTGCAGAAACGATGCTGATTTCATGTTCAAAACTTGAACCTCCAAAGAGTATTGCTATATTCATTCTATATCCTTAAAGCATTTGTGCAAATTGTTCAAACACATATGCTGATTCATGTGGGCCTGGGCTTGCCTCAGGGTGATGTTGTACCGACAGTATAGGTGCATCTTTGTACTTCACTCCCTCGATAGTATTATCAAATAAATTGATGTGCGTAATCGTTGCTACTGCTTCTATGCTTTTTGGCACATTGTAGTTATGATTTTGGGCTGTGATTTCTACCGTTCCATCTTCTTGATTTTGCACGGGGTGATTGCCTCCATGTTGACCAAACTGAAGTTTGTACGTATCATATCCATGAGAGATAGAAAGCAATTGATGCCCAAGGCAGATACCAAACATCGGTACTTTAGCATCTATTAATTTTTTAATCTTGGCTTGTTCATCTTTCAAAATAAGTGGGTCACCAGGACCGTTTGATAAAAATACACCATCAAACTCTTTACTTTCAATTCTGGACAATATCTCTTCAGAAGATATGCTGTTGGGAACAACAGTCACTTCCATACCAGCATGGGTAAGTTCATTAAGTATGTTTCTTTTAATGCCAAAATCAAGTGCTATAATCTTTTTAGCTGTTTTAGGCTTATCATAAGAAAAATTCTCGATATTATAACGGGCTTCTTTGTGTACATAAGTCTCTTTTGTACTTACTTCTTTTATATAATTTATCTCTTCAATACGTGAAGATGCATCTAAGACTTTTTTTAGCTCTAGCTCATCATGTATTTCAGTTGAAGCTACCATCATCATAGCACCTTCATCTCTAATCATTTTAGTAATGTATCTTGTGTCTATTTCACAAATACCAAGTACCGAATTCTTTTGAAGAAGTTCTGCTAGTGTCTCTTTGGACCTAAAGTTAGAGGGTCTATCCTGATAAGTACGAACAATGACACCTTTACAATGTACCCCTTTGCTCTCCATATCTTGTGGATTACAGCCAACATTGCCAATCTCAGGCATAGTAAAGGTCACAAACTGCCCTGCATACGAGGGGTCGGTGACTATCTCTTGATAGCCAGTAAGTGAGGTGTTAAATACACATTCGCCCACCGATGTACCATCAGCCCCAAAACTTTTGGCTTCAAGTAGCACTCCATTTTCAAAATAAATTGAAACTTTTTGCATCAAAGCATTCCTCTTTTAGAAAGCTCTTCTTGGTAGTATCTTTCATAAAGAAGCTCATAGTCTTGAGAACCGGGAACCACTTCTTTCTCCATGCCACGTATCTTGTCATAAACGATGTCATCTATCTCATCATAGGCATCTGCAAAGGCTTTAAAAGCTTTGAAAATAACATTTTTAACTTGGTTTTCATTCACTTCATATTCTGCTAAGTAGTTTTCATACAATTCATCCAATATAAGGTGAGCCAAATCGTTATAACGGTCATCATAATTCATGATAACCCCTGCTTCTGCTGCCATTTTTTTCTTTATCATAAAGAAAAGTTGTCTTTCATCTGCGTGCTGAAACTCTATCTCATCATAGTTTTCATCTAAGATTTTTTTTACTTTTTCATCAAGTGCATGTTCTTTTGCAAGGTTAGCATCTATAATCATCTTACACGCTTCAACCACCGCTTCTCTACCCTTAGGCATGGTGATAAAAGGTGCATTGGCTAAATCTATCCCAATTTTAGTAGCGACGTATCCTGTTTGTTGTGGTTTTAATCTCATAGTATGCTCCTGTTATCTTATAATTGTGTCTAAACGTTCTGGACTTGTGGAGATAATCCCCATCTTTGTCCCAATCATCTCTTCTAGTGCTTTAATGTAAGACTTTGCAGTGTCAGGCAAGTCATCAAACACTCTCACGCCTTCTGTCTTATCCCAGCCAGGAAAAGATTTATAGATAGGACTTGCATCTTCTAATTCGTAAGGTACATAATTAATCTCTTTACCATCTAATTCATAGGCTACACATACCTTTACCTCATCAAAACCATCCAGCACGTCAAGCTTCATAAGTGATACTTGGTCTACACCATTCACGCGTACTGCGTGACGCATAGCAACTGCATCAAACCAACCACATCTTCTTGGACGTCCAGTAGTCGTACCAAATTCATGTCCATTTTTACGTAGTTTTTCGCCCTCATCTCCAAAATCCTCAGAAGGGAAAGGGCCATTTCCCACACGGGTACAATAAGCTTTTGCAATACCTGTTACTTTACCAATGTCCTTAGGATTTATGCCTAATCCTGTACATGCTCCTGCAGATACTGTGCTTGAAGAAGTGACGTATGGGTATGTACCATGGTCGATGTCAAGCATTGTGCCTTGAGCCCCTTCAAGAAGTATCTTCTTATCTTCATCCATAATACGCCACATAAGTTGTGTAGTATCACAAATAAAGCTGCCCAATACATCTTTGTAGCCTTGAAGTTCTGCTAGAAGTGCTTCTTCTTTAGGTGCATCTACGCCCATCGCATCAAATACTGATTTGTTCATTGCAAAATATTCAACTATTTTGCTAGTGAGTTTTTCAGGATTTAAAAGTTCGCCTAACCTATGACCAATACGTGCTATCTTATCGCCATAAGCAGGTCCAATACCTTTACCAGTAGTTCCTATGGCTTTATCGCCTTTCATACGTTCTTTTGCTTGGTCTATCTGTGCATGATATGGCAACAAAATATGTGCTTTGTCTGAAAGGAAAAGTCTTCCCTTCAAGTCATCAAACTGTAGCATCTCTTTGATGAAATCTTTAGGAGACAGCACCACACCATTTCCTACGATGTTTTTAGCCTTAGCGTTAAGTACACCAGAAGGTATGAGGTGAAGTGCATACTTTTTGCCATCTATGACTATGGTATGCCCTGCATTATGTCCCCCTGCAAAACGACAGACATAGTCATGCGTTTGTGCCATGTGGTCAACTATCTTTCCTTTTCCTTCATCTCCCCACTGGAGACCTACAATTAAATCTGCTTTACTCATCTACACTATCCTCTATTCATTTTATTGCTAATACACTCATCTGTATAGAGTGCAAATCCTGCTGCTTCTACGCCATCTACTGCATAGGTACCACCCATAGCCAAAAGACTATTTCCCTCAAACATCCTAAATGTTAAAGAGTCATAATACCTCATTTTTGCATAAAACA
>CAZNEJ010000025.1:0-1316 GCA_964571975.1 uncultured Sulfurovum sp.
CCTTTAGCAATAGCGATACTTATTTTAGCAAAGTTGCGTTCATTGAAGTATATCATGAGTGGCACTATGGTATAGCCATCTTTATGTACTTTCATGTGAAGTTTTTCTAGTTGCTTTTTATGTAGAAGGAGTTTACGTGGTGTTCTTGTATCTGGTACATAGTGCCTGTTAGTGGTTTCTAGGTGTGCTATGTGTGCATTCATGATGTGCAGCTCACCTTGTATAAAGCGACAAAAAGCATCAGCAAGGTTGGCACGTTTGGCACGTAGTGCTTTTACTTCAGCACCAGCTAGTACGATACCTGCTTCAAATTTTTCTAGTATTTCATAATCATGTCTGGCTTTTTTGTTTTGTGCAACGATATTGATAGCCACAGGTATCCTTTACTTAGTTTGAGAAATTATAACATATTAAAATGTTTTGTTTGGGTTTTGAGGTATGATGTTGTATGGAAAACAATGAACATAAAAATAATCCCCTGCATGGGGTAAAACTGTTGCAAATACTGGAAGAACTTGAAGCTAAGTATGGCTGGGATACACTAGGTACTTTTGTAAATATAAATTGTTTCAATTATGACCCTAGCATTAAGTCATGTTTAAAATTTTTACGTAAGACACCTTGGGCTAGAACCAAGGTGGAGGAAATTTATCTACTAATGTTGAAGATAAAACAAAAAGAGGACTAGCTAAGTGCCGACTCTTTTTTAAATTTCTTTGCAAGTGCGTAGTGGAAAGTTGCACGGTATTTTCTGCGTACTCCTTTTAATTCTTCGCAGACATCCTTGATGGCAGCATCCAAAACAATGTTACTAGCATCAATGCCAAGCTTTTTGACAAGAAAATTTCTCCTTACGGTATCTAGTTCTTTAGGGTCAGAGCATGAGACTAGTTCAGCATCTTTTTTATAGATAGAGGTTCCAAGGTTCTTAACGATGATTGATACAAATACTTCATCTACTTCACCATAATGCTTTTTTATATCTTGGGTATATAAAGCAATTTTTTCAGCCTTTTTACTTAGCTTGGTGACAGTGGATATTTTCTTGCTTGCTGTAGTTTTTTTGACATTTGTAGTTTTATCTACTGTACTTTTTTTAGCCACAGAAGTTTTTGTGTCAGTTTTTTTATCTGAGACGATTTTTGCAGTAGATGCTTTTTTGCTTTGATGTATTTTAGTTTTTTGTTGCTTATTCGTATCTTTTGCTGGACTAGTTTTCTTGACAGCAGGCTTTTTGACGTTAGGCTTTTTAACAGCAGGCTTTTTTACAGTAGGTTTTTTTACAGTAGTCTTCTTGACAGCAGGCTTTTTAGCAG
>CAZNEJ010000025.1:1416-14533 GCA_964571975.1 uncultured Sulfurovum sp.
TTTTTTACAGTAGGTTTTTTTACAGTAGTCTTCTTGACAGCAGGCTTTTTAGCAGTACTTATTTTTTTCTTTGCAGGGCTTGTTTTAGCTTTGGCTTTGTTTTTGTCTTTTTTAGCTTCTTTATTTTCTTGTTTTTCACGCTTCACTACTTCATCGTAAAGGAGTGATTTGTTATCTTTGGGTTTTCCAATATTTAACAAATTATCTTTAATCGTGCCAAATTTCTCTTTCAGACTTTTTTTCTTAGAATCTGCAGTACTTTTTACTTTTGCTTCAGGGCTTCCATCTAGGGGCATATCTCCAACAATCACTTTTGTCGCATTGGCATAGAGTTCGCCTATCGTTGAGAAAATACTTTTCTTTTTCATTATATTATTCCTTGTGTGTTTAGTACTCTTTTATGGCATTATTTATTTGTACATATGCCATAAGAGGGGTTGTTTCAAAGTACGGTATATCATACTTCCTTGCTAGTTGTTGGGTTATTTTTTGTACTTTTAAGAGGTTGAATCTCGGTGCTTTAGGGAAGAGATGATGCTCTATCTGTGTGTTTAGTCCCCCATAGAACCAGTGTACTAAAAATCCACCTTTTAAAGAACGGCTACCTCTCATTTGAAGTTCCATCCAAGAAAAGTCCTTGGCTTCTTTTTCATTGAATGTTTCACATCCTAAGTGATTTGTGATGAACCCAAAAGCAAGCCAAGGAGAGACTGTGAAGTTTAGTGCGAGAGCCACATAAAGCGTGTTAAGTCCACCTATCTGATAGAGGAGTACGCCCCATACGAGTGGCCAGTGAAGAAGCATAAGGACTAGCTCGTTCCATAGTTTACGTTTGATAACAAAGTTGTATGATTGAGCGATGAATGCTGGAAACATAAAAAACATCGCACCCCAAAAGACAGCGTGTTTATGTTTTTTTAAAAATGGGCTGTTTCCTTTTGCATTGTGCGTAAAGGCACCATCTAAGGCACGGATGTCTTCATCTTTTTCTATGATGTTGCAGTATGTATGATGGTTTACATTGTGCTTATGGTCCCACCATGAAGATGAATTGGAAAGTATAAGGGCAGAGAAAGGGTAGCTTAGTTTCTTTGAAAGGGATTTGTTTTTGAAGTACTGCATGTGAAGAATATCATGTGAAACAAAAACAGCACGCGTATAAATGATAGACATAAATAGTCCTAAAAGTATAGGACTCCAAAGAGGAGCAGTAGCTAGAGCTAATAGCATAGAAAAAAGTACGGATGTCATTTCTATGGAGCCACGAATAGGCACACGATCTAGTAGTCCAGCATCACGTACTCGGATTTTAAGTTCATTAAAAATATCTGGATAGACAATATTTTGAGCCATAGTTTCTCTTTATAGTGAATTATGTTTATTATAACAAGTATAGTTTAAAGGTAAGTTTTGTTTCTTAGGCATTTTTGAACTTAGCAATGCGGTTAAATTTATATTTTACCTCTTTGTCGTGTATTTCGATAATAGAAAAAAACTCAGAAGTCTCTACAAGATAGATGCCATCAGTTTGAGTTTGAAAATACTCAATCCCAAGTTTTTTACCAAGTTGTATATATGACTCGTCACCAATGTAAATGTTAGAAGATAAGGACAAGTGGAAAAAAGGATTTAAGGCTTTCTCATTTTCATAATAAAACTGCCCTTCGTGTATGCGGTGCAGACTAGAAAGAGTGCCATCTACTTTTAGTTTATCTGCGATTAGTGCACCTAAAGAACGGATGTAAGTACCCTCACTCACTTTTGCTTCAAAGTGAATAAAAGGGTGGTTGTAATGGATGAGTTTGATGTCGTAGATGCTGGAGGTAATGGTTTTTAAGTCTACTTCTTTTCCTGCTCGTGCGAGTTCGTAGGCACGCACACCATTTACTTTTTTTGCACAAAATTTTGGAGGATAATAGCTCAGTTCGCCCTTTAGACTTTGTAGTACTTTTTCTATCTTTTCTTCTAAAAAAGGCGGAACATCTTTGATGCTGTCTACCTTTTCTATATCTAGACCAGGGGAGTTTACTCCTAGCCACAATGTAGCTTTGTAACTTTTGGGAGTTTTGTTTAGGTACTGAAAAAGTTTGGTGTATTGCCCAGTGGCTACTATGAGACAGCCAGTAGCAAAGGGGTCTAGTGTGCCTGAAAAGCCCACCTTTTTTGTAGCATATTTACGTTTTATATGCCCCATGTAGCCGTTTGATGTTCTAAAAATGGGTTTGTTTACTACAAATAATCTGTTCAATATCGTTTCTTGTAAGTGGAGGCTAGATAGATTGCACGAATGAACTTAAAATTTCTTTCTTGTTCCCAGCAAAATTAATCAAAAGTTTATACTCTCTACCAGATTTATTGGCCTCTTGTACACGTCCTATGCCAAAGATTTTATGTTTGACTAAATCCCCTTTTTTAAATGTGGCCTGCCTTGTGATTTTGAGACTGGTGTCAGAGATGAGTCCTGCTTCTCCAAGAAAACGACTTTTGTCTATCATCTTTCGGCGACCTTTATAAAAGCGGCTGTCTACGTAGGACATTGTCAAGTCTGATTTTGCACGAGTGATGGCAACATACCCTAGGCGACGCTCTTCTTCCATGTTGCACCCCTCGCCAAGCAGAGGGAAAAATTCTTCTTCTAGCCCTATGACAAAGAGGTGCTCAAACTCTAGCCCTTTAGAAGCATGTATGCTCATGATGGTAATGCTGTCTTCTTCAACTTGATCTTGATCGCTTTGTAGTGAGATATCGTTAAGGAACTCATCTAGGCTAAGGTCTGGGTTTTTTATGACTGCATCTCTAAAAAATCCGTAAAATTCGTCTATGTTTAGTATGCGATCCATACCATCTACCATACTTACGTAGTGGTCTTTTAGTTTTATGCGTTCTTCAAAGAGTGAGATAAAGTTTCCCAGTTCGTTTTCTAAAGAGAGTTGTAAAAGTTGTACATCTTTTGTGAGTGTATCTAGGGATGTGGCTACTTTTTTGCTTACAACTGTTTCTAGCTCTCCTCTTGACATTTGTTCTATATAGCCATAGAGGGAAGTTTGTGCAGAAAAGGCAGCCTTTTGTAGTTTTTCTATAGATGCTTTACCTATGCCACGTTTTGGTTTATTGATGATGCGTACGAGAGAAAAATCATCATGCGGATTGGAGAGTACCCTAAGGTAAGAGATAAGGTCTTTTATCTCTGCACGTTCGTAAAAACGCATACCACCGATGAGTTTGAAACTCAGTCCTGCTTTGCTAAATCCCTCTTCAAGCGAGCGTGAAAGTGCATTTATGCGGTACAGTACAGCTATGTCGTCTGGGTCTGTACCAGCATCTAATAATTTTTGTATGCTGTGGGCTATAGATTTGGCTTCCATAGACTCATCTAGTGAGTGTAAAAGCTTAACTTCTTGCCCTTTTCCTTTGTGCGAAATAAGCTTTTTACCAAGCCTTGTTGAGTTGTGTTCTATGAGAGTATTGGCCGCTTTAAGTATGGGTTTAGTTGAGCGGTAGTTGGTCTCAAGCTTGACTGTTTTACATGTTATTTTACTGTCTTTGAACTTGTCTGCAAACTCCAATATATTACGTATATTAGCCCCACGCCAACCATAGATACTTTGGTCATCGTCTCCTACTACACATAGGTTATTGTGTTCTGAGGAGAGTAGTTGAAGGAGTTGAAACTGAAGTTCATTAGTGTCTTGATACTCATCTACCATGATGTATTTGTATCGGTTAGATGTTTCTTTTCGAAGTGCGTCATCTGTATCTAGTATTTTGTAGGTAAGCATGAGTAGGTCATCAAAATCTACAAGATTACTTTCTTCTATTTTTTTTTGATATTCTGCATAAATGTTAGCAATTTTCTTGTAATCAGGAAGTTCAGCAGTACTAAGTACTTGCTTGGGGGAAAGTATGGAATTTTTGTATTTAGATATCTCTGAAGCGATGAAAGAGATATTGAGGTCTATTTTGAGTACTTTACTTATGGAACGTAAAAGGCGTTTCTTGTCATCGCTATCTATGATAACAAAGGCATTTGAGCGTCCAAGTTTTTCTATATTAAATTTTAAGAATAACAATCCAAACTTATGGAAAGTGCATAAAAGAGGAGGGTAAGACACTTTGCTTGGCATGAGTTTTAAAGCACGTTCACGCATCTGGGCGGCTGCTTTATTTGTGAAAGTTAGTGTTAAAGTGTTGGCAGGGTCTATGCCTACTTCACCCACAAGATAAGCTAGTCTAGTAGTAAGTGTTTTAGTTTTACCAGAACCTGCACCTGCTAAGATGAGCATAGGACCATCTATATGCTCTACTGCTTCACGTTGTGCTGGATTTAATACATTTAAAATAGTTTCCATAACTTTGCTATGCTCCTGAATAATAATAATTATACCTTGTAAATGTTTATTTCGTGCTGTGACTAGATTTGTGTTGTATATGTACTGTTATATCCAGTATGTAATTAAGTAAATAACTTAAGCTTATCTATAATTTAAGTATAATCTGATATAATTAGTTCTATTTGAAAAAAGAATAAATAGACAAGGGATAATCATATGTTAAAAGATTTTGTAAAAGTAGAAACATTCTTAACCGTATCGAGGGAGAGAAGTTTTTCAAAAGCATCAGCTAAGTTAGGTATTTCTCAACCAGCTGTAACGCAGCAGATTAAATTTATAGAAAAATACCTCTCGTGTAAAATTATAGAGCGTAAAAAAAATGGCATTAAACTTACCAGTGAAGGTGAAGAGCTTTACAAGATTGCTACTAGGCTTGAAAAAGAGATTCACTCTTCAGAAAAAGATATATTGAAAATTATCAATAAAGAGATGACATTTAGGCTAGGAGCATCTTATACTATAGGTACCTATGTTATACCTGGACAATGTTTAAATACTATAGGCAGAGCCATCAATAATGATATCAATCTTGCCATTGATGACAGCGAAAACATCATTCAAAAACTAAAAGATAGAAAATTAGATGTGGGTCTTATAGAATCACCAGTGATAGATAATGACCTTATCTATAGAGAATGGTTAGAAGATGAGTTTGTAGTCGTATCAAATATGCCTATCCCTAAATTGCTCAAAACAGAAGAGCTTTATGAATTTTCTTGGGTATGTCGCGATACAGGTTCTTACACTAGAAGAGTGATTAATGATGTATTTGATGAGCTGGGTATTTCGTGTAAGAGTTTTGATGTTCTATCTGAGGTGAGTAACTCTACAGCAGTACTACAAACCATTAAAAAAGCAGACAAAGATACAGATAGACCCGTGGTTTCTATCATCTCAAAATACGCCATAGAAGATGAAGTAGCAAAAGGTGAATTGTTTGAATCTCGTCTTAGAGGATATACGATGACACGTAAATTCTTCATAGTGTACACAAAAGAGAATAAACGCAATGCCTATGTAGATAATGTGGTTGACTTTATCTTAACTGGACACTGCGATACTTAAAAATTACCTATTATTAGAAGTTCTTTTATTTCTTTTTTGCTAAAAGCTTTTTGTTTTTAGGGTTTTTTAGTAAGGCCTGCATAGAGTTCTTGCTCAAAGAATTGTTGTTTGTTTGTGCCTTACTACTCTTGTCGCCATGTTGGCAAAGATTGATAAGTACAGGACTGTCTGCTAGTACTACTTGTTTGATTGCAAGCAATGGCACTGAGACTACAGATCCGAAATTATTGGTACCAAACCCTGCCTCAAATAAAAAGTCTTCTTTTTCTATGGATGCACTCGATAGTGTGTATCCACTTAGTATAAACAGTACTGTTTCATTGAAATTTTCTTTTAAATCTTTAGGTAGTTCGGGAGAAAAGGTGATGTGTTTTACTTCACACACCAAGGAAAAGTCTTGATTGTTGTTAAATAAATAGCCAATAGTTTTTGTCATGTGTTCTAGCATAATGGCTTTATACTCTTCAGTTTGAAAGAGGTTAATAGTCATAGGTGTACCCTTTAAAGTCTTGAATCTTAATATCTTTTATCACCTTGAATCCTATCATAGCATTCATAAGAGCTACTTGTGTGTAGCAAGCTAGCTCTTCTTTTCTAATATTTGTGGTTTTTAGAAACCCCTTGTCGAGTAGATTGGCTCTCATGGTACCTTCTAATAGAGGTTTGCTGGGTGTAAGCCATTGCTCTCCATCGTAAAAAGCTATATTTGCTATGCTTGTGTCTGTAATGTAGCCTTCTTTTTCTATGAGTATATCATCATATTCATTTTGACTGGCCACTAAGGCAGTTAGTGCATCTCGGTTTGCGTATTTGTGTGAATACTCAAGGCTTGAAGGTATGATTTTTAATGTATGTATAGCTTTTTCTATATAAGGGATATACTCAATACTTTTTATATTTTGGGCATAAAGTACACGGCAACGCCAAGTTCCTAAAGAAGGAGGGTTTATGAAGGAGCCAAGAGAAAGCGTATCTTTTGAACCAAAGAGTTTTTTTCTACTTTTCGTGCATCGTTCCTGATGATAAAAAAGATTAGAGACCTCTGCATCACTAATTTTTATGGTTTCTAGAAGTATCGTACTAGACATTAACTCTCAAAAAGTTCTGTAGAAAGGTAACGTTCAGCAGTGTCGCAAAGTATGGTAACGATTGTTTTGCCCTTATTTTCAGGACGTGAGGCTACAATCCTAGCCGCATGTAGGTTTGCACCAGAAGAGATACCTATAAGTAGACCTTCTTCTAAAGCGATTTTACGTGCCATCACAAAGGCATCTTCGTTGCTAACCGCAATGACTTCATCATATATGGCGGTGTTGAGTATTTGTGGTATGAAGCCTGCACCTATTCCTTGTATTTTGTGAGGTCCTGACTCATTTCCGACAAGTACTTGAGAATTTTCTGGCTCTATGGCTATACTTTTCAAATGAGGCAAGTGTTCTTTTAGTACTTCTGAAGTACCAGTTATGGTGCCACCTGTGCCTACGGCCGCTATAAAGATATCGAGCTTATTGTCGCAGTCTTTGAGTATTTCTAAGGCTGTGGTTTTTCTATGTATATCTGGATTGTCAAGGTTGTTGAACTGTTGTAAAACAACAGCACTTTCTAGCTCAGATTCAAGCTCATTTGCTTTATCTATGGCCCCTGCCATACCTTTTCCTGCAGGAGTAAGAATAAGTTCTGCTCCTAGGTGTGTAAGAATTTTACGTCTTTCGATACTCATTGATTCTGGCATAGTCAGTATAAGTTTCAGACCTTTTGCTGCACAGACGGCTGCTAATCCTATGCCTGTATTGCCTGAAGTTGGTTCTATGATGATACTGTTTTTATGTATTTGTTTACGTTCTAACGCTTTATTTATCATATGAAGGGCTATTCTGTCTTTTACTGATGAAGTAGGGTTCATAAATTCACACTTTCCTATGATGTTTGCTCCACTTTCTTTTGAGAGTGTGTTTATCTTAACTAAAGGTGTATTGCCTATAAGCCCTTCTATGTTGTCCATTATCATATGTTGTCACCTTTGATATTTGTTTTTGTAATGTAATGCATCAGTGTATCTCTTTGATACTGTAGGCTAGTTTTTCATCTGCGTACATGGGTACTACACCATTATAGTGTGAAGGTACTTTAAAAGGTTTTTTTTCTAAAGTGACTATCTTTTGAGGGACTGTGATAGTATAAATATTTTGTGCATTACCAGATACAAAGGCTTGAAGCTTGTCTAGACTATCGTGCTTCTCAAAGAGTTCTGCCAAGATTTGTAAAGCAATAGGTGCGGTAAATACACCAGCAGCACAACCACAAGCTTCTTTTGCATGTTTGGGGTGTGGTGCAGAGTCTGAACCAAACATTACTTTTGGATGTGCAGATAAAGCTAGTTTCAGTAAGGCATCTCTGTCTTCTGGACGTTTGGCTATAGGTTTGCAAAAAAGATGGGGCTTTAACATCCCTCCTGCCATGTCATCTAAGGTTATGAGCAAGTGATGTACTGTGATAGTGGCATAGAGGTTCTCAAATCTATCAAGTACCTCTACAGACGCTTTGGTACTGATGTGTTCCATGATGATTTTGAGTTTTGGAAATGCAGTAGCAAGACGCTCATAGATACCTACAAACTCTGCTTCTCTATCCATCACGAAACCATTGGTTTCTCCATGTACGCATAGTGGTATATTGAGTTCACTCATAGCTTCAAGTGCAGGACGCAACTCTTCTACATCAAAGCCAGACACGCCTCCCTCAGAGTTAGTGGTGATGCCTGCGGGATATAGCTTAATCGCTGTGATTTCATCTTTTATGGATTCTAAAAATGATTTGTCGTAGCTAGGTTTAAAAAAAAGTGTCATATAGGGCGTGAAATCTTCACTTCCCACAGCAAGCATGATACGCTCTTTGTAGGCAATGACTTCTTCTTTTGTACTTACTGGAGGTACAAGGTTTGGCATGACGATAGCTCCAGAAAAAGTCCGAGCAGAAGAGCTGGCGATATTTTCTAGCATCTCTCCATCACGGAGGTGTAGGTGCATATCAAGAGGTGATGTTAGTTGCATTGAAATCCTTTAGGACGTAGTATTTAGCATTTTCATAGGGTACGAACCAATAACTTATTTTTATTTTGCCATAATTGGGGTTAGATGTGAGTAAATATGAGAGTTCTGGTACCGCAAGGTCAACCAAAGGGTAGTCAATGCCTCCTTTGAAGAACTGATTGCATCGTAATATGCGTAGTGAAGTAGCTGAAAATGCCTTGTGTGGTGCATTAAATTCAAATTGCCACTTGGCATATTCAGAACATGATGGATAATAACGACAGCTCGCAGGGAGCATTTGAGAGATGTATTGGTAGCTTTTTATGGGAGCTAGGTAGAGGTTTTTTAGGGTCATTACTGTCTTTAAAATATATGATTTATGAATTGTAGCATCATATAGTTAAGGAAAGCCCTAATAATTAGGTATCAGTTCTAGATTGGAGATTTCCTTAAGACTTCTTGGATAAAATTAAAACATGAATGACATGCAACGAACATTTTCCGTATCTCCTGACATTGAACGCTGGCTTGAACAGCAAGAGTTTGAGACGAAGAAGACAGAACTATTTTATATAAAAGCACAGGTGGCCAGAGATGTGCATGAAGCGTGCTACTACAAAAAGACTTTCCCTGACACCTACATAAAAGTCATAGTGGACAGTGATGCAAGAGAAACTAGAACGGTCATAGGAGAAGCACAGTATAAGCTTGCACGTAGTAAACGCATAGGTAAAAAGGTCATAAAAAAAACCTATACACTAGAAATAGAAAAACAAAAATTTGTTGTGACAAAATACCTGAAGCATCTGAAAGGACTTTATGTGCTTGTGGCATATGCCATAGAGGGAAAAACCACAGGAGACTCACATGCTTTGAATGCATTGCAGCCCTTGCTTCTTAAAGTCATAAAAGAAGAAGAAAAATACAAGGATAAGTCTCTAGCCTTATGTGCAGAGGTCATGCAGTATAGCATGGACAAGCTCTTTGACCAGATAGATGCATTCGAGCCTGCAAATCTTTTTTTCTGGCAAGTGCCAAAACGTATCTATGCACGTGATGGTGTGGCTCTTGTACTTTATAGAAATCTTCGTCTTTTACGCCATTACAAAGCCAACTACCAGCATAAACATTTTTCTGCTTCACTGCATCGATTGCGTGTGGTAATGCGACGTTCGGCTACATTATTGGAAGCTTTTTCCTCCTTTTTTGACCCAAATATCCATCGTGTTTGCATCAATATGTTGCTGCACTATCATGAAGAAACGAAGCTTTTGCGTTACCTATATTTTTTAGATGAATTGTGTGAAGCAAATGAAGTCTCAGAGAACAGCACAAAGTCCAATCTACAGCAAGAACTAAAAGACCTTATCTATCAGGAACACCGTGCTGTCTCACAAATGTTTTATGACCAACCATATCAGCAACTAGTACAGATGATCACAAGGGAAGTGCAAGAGCCAGACAAGCATCCTTGTGCCTCACTAGAACAAGAAGTGCCGAAGGTAGTCAAAAAAAGATTGCTTGCTTTGGAAAGGTTATTGTTGCAAACAATTGAAGGTCATAATGAAGAAATGCTTGAAGAACTCTATGGTTGCATAGACTCTCTTCAAACACTTATAGAAGATTTTTTTCATATTATTGGGGAAAAGAAGACAAAAATCCTTGTAGAAGAACTGAACATTCTTTTGAAGCCTCTACGCGAGTATAGAAACTGTAAAGAGCGTGAAGAGATTTTAGTGGCCATGAAAACACAGTCAAAAGAGCAATCGGAAAACGACATAGACATCACAGTACTTTTGTGCACACATGTACAAGAGCTAGAAGAGAAGATTGCTCATGCGTTAAAACTTCTTAGGAGTTCAAGGTTTCACATCTAAACTTTCCCCATTTTCGACCACATAAGACTGTGACATATTTACAGAATGATAGATGGTAGTGCCATACTTCTTACTATAATATTGCAAGAGTAATTTTTGGAGTGTTGGCTCTATGGATGGCATAAACCAACCATTGTTGCTTAGTACTATCATATTCTTAGGGTATTTTCCGTGTTTATCTTTAGCATAGAGTTTTTCAGAAGTAGCTTCAAAACAGATAGCATTTCTGTAGGTACTGCCGTTTATATCATAGTCTATGACATCCAAACTTGCTTCATAATCTATGGCCCCATCGTAAAATACCTTGTTTATCCAATCACTTAAAAAGTCAGGTAAAGGGTTGCTTTCTCCAAAGGGAACAAGTATTACTTTGTTGGCTACTGTTATTTTATCTTTGGTGAAAATATAGGTAGAATTACGAGGGGTTTTGCCATCCCAGTAAAGTCCACCTGCAACGATGGAGATATATTTAGATCTTTTTTGGAGTTTGTCTATAAGTGCTTGTGAATGGTTCAGGAATACTGGGAAAATAGATTCAGGAAAGATGATGAGCATTTTGTTTTGTTCTATGGCAAGGTCTATAGTTTTAAATAAGGCTTCAAATTGTGCTGGGTGTTTTGACTTGTCCCATTTGTCTTGTACGCTTGTATGGGTAGTTACTATTTGTATGTTATCAAGTGAGGTGTTTTGTATTTGTACGCTAGGCTGATAAGCCAATAAAATGAGAAGAAGATAAAGCAATCGTTTTTTGACAATACTTAAAACCATAGCAAGTAAAACCATGCCAAATTGCCATTTTTCTATGCCTATATAGCTTTCTGTAAACATCAGTTCAGGCTTTAGCCAGTCAAAGCCAAAGGGATGAAAATAGCTAAAACCTAAAAGTGCCAAAGCCTTTAAGGCTACTGAAGATAAGGAAGATAAGGCTTCTATCTTCTCACTTAGCCAAGCAATACACCAAAAGAATAACCCATAAGAAATACCAATTAGTAATGCACCAAAAGGTAGCCCCCAAGCATAGCCATAGTGTTGTAAACTAAGGCTTATCCACCAAAACCAAAAAATGCCTATAAATACCCCATACCAAAGCCATACTTTTTTGTTAGATTGAAGCAAAAGAAAGAGAGAAGATAGTGCTAAAATACTGTTAATGGAAGCATGCGATACGCCCCAGTGAGAAAGGTAGATGAAGCAAGAGCCCAAAAGGGCGATAAAAAAGCCTCTTGTTATCTCTAAAGTGCTAAAATATTGACTAATTTTATTCAAAAGGATTCCTCATGGAACAATCAGGTAGCGTTATCGGCTCATTTTTGCCACTCATATTATTGTTTGCAATTTTTTATTTTTTAATCATAAGACCACAGCAAAAATCTCAAAAAGCACATAAGCTTATGCTTGAAAACCTTACAAAAGGTGACAAACTTGTGACTACAGGGGGACTCATAGCAGTGATCGTTAAAACTGAAGATGATTTTATCAAAATTAAACTAAATGATGACACCATAGTCAAACTAGATTATGGTTTTGTATCAAGAAAGATTGAAGTAGAAGTAAATGACTCTTAACTATAGGGTTGTACTTTTAGCGTTTGCACTCATCTTTGGCATCGTATTTTCTATGCCTTCTTTGACCCAAAGTGAACAAGGTAAGAAAATCATCTTAGGGCTTGACCTTCAAGGTGGGCTTCATATGCTACTAGGTATTAAAAGTGAGGTTGCCATAGAATCACGTACAAAGTCTATGGCGGCAACCGTAAAGTATCTCTTTGATGATGAAGAGATTATCTTTGATGAGCTTCGTATGAATGATGACGGAACGATTACTTTTGAGCTTTTAGATAGCGATGATATGCTGAAAGCAAAAGAGCTTATAGCTAAAGAGATCAAGGGCACAGTACTTACAGAAAAAGCTTTAAAGTTTTCACTTGAAATGACAGAACAAGAAAAAGAACGTACCAAACAAGATGCCATAGGACAAGCAGTAGACACTATACGCAACAGACTTAACGAGTTTGGACTAGCTGAACCTACAGTAGCTAAGCAAGGTGCAGACAAAATCTTAGTAGAAGTGCCAGGTATAGAAAGTAGAGAAGACATAGAACGTCTCAAAAAACTCATAGAACGTGCTGCACACTTACAGCTTATGGCAGTAGATGAAGAGCGTATCGCTAGAGTGGAGAGCATGAGTGAGCAAGAAGCTAAGAGTTATGGCAATGTCATACTAACAGATGTAAACACGCCTGAGAAGTACCTTGTGCGTGCCATCCCTGTACTAGATGGTTCTATGCTTACCGATGCATCTGTAGGCTTTGATGAGCAAAACCAACCGGTCATTAACTTCACGCTCAATGGACAAGGTGCTAAGATATTTGGCGATTTTACAGCTAAGTATGTGGGTAAACGTATGGCAGTTGTTTTAGATAACATGGTGTACTCTGCTCCAAACATCAACGAGCGTATAGGCGGTGGGCGTGTACAAATATCTGGAAGATTTACATTTTTGGAGGCACAAGATTTAGCTATTGCTTTACGTGCAGGGGCATTATTGGCTCCTGTTGTCATAGAATCTGAACGTTTTATAGGACCTAGCTTAGGAGAAGACAGCATTAGATCTAGTTCTTTAGCATTGGTACTTGGTTTTATATTGGTAGTCATATTTATGGTCATTTATTATGGTGTGGCAGGAGTTGTAGCCAATGTGGCACTCATAGGAAACCTTTTTCTTATCTTAGCAGTGATGTCACTAGCAGGTGCTA
>CAZNEJ010000026.1:0-14408 GCA_964571975.1 uncultured Sulfurovum sp.
CCATCTTTTGAGTTTGCTTCTTTATAAAGTGCTCTAAATTGTTTTTCAGAAACTCCATACATAAACTTCGCTTTTTGCTTCTCTTGAAGCTGAAGACCGTATTCTGAAATCTTTGTTCTTCTTTGTCCATGTTGCCCTGGAGCGTATGGTCTTTTTTCTAATGCAGATTTACCATTAAGTCTACGCTCACCTTTTAATCCTAAATCAACACCAAGTCTTCTTTCTAGTCTCTCTACGGGACCTCTATATCTCGACATATTTATTCCCTTCTCTTATACTCTACGTTTTTTCGGTGGTCTACAACCATTGTGAGGAAGTGGAGTAATATCTTTTAAAAATGTTACTCTAATTCCCTCCGTTGCGCCAATTGCTTTAACAGCTGTATCTCTACCAGAACCAGGACCTTGCACTTTAATGCCTACTTCTTTTACGCCATTTTCCATTGCTTTTCTCATTGCATCAGTTACTGCTTCAGTTGCAGCAAACGGTGTTGATTTTTTAGAACCTTTAAATCCCAACGACCCTGCTGAACTCCATGCGATTACATTTCCCATTTCATCTGTTACTGTGATAACAGTATTGTTGAAAGTTGCTGCTACGTAAACAACCGCTTTCGCAATACTTTTTTTTGCTTTCTTCTTAGCCATTTATGCTACTCCTTATGCCGCGCCGACAGTTTTACGTTTACCCTTACGAGTACGCGCGTTTGTCTTTGTTTTTTGACCACGACAAGGTAACCCTCTTCTGTGTCTCAAACCTCTGTAAGAACCTAAATCCATTAATGCTTTAATGTCTAAAGTTACTTTTTTTCTAAGATCTCCCTCAACCATAACATGCTCTTGAATATCTTGACGGATTTGTGCAGCTTGTGCATCTGTCAATTCATGAGCTCTTGTATTATAGTCGATACCTGTTCTTGTCAGAATATCTCTTGAAGTCTTTAAACCAATGCCAAAAATGTAAGTAAGTGCATACTCCATTCTTTTTTTCTGTGGTAAGTCAACACCTGCTATACGAGCCATGTTTATCCTTGTCTTTGTTTATGTTTTGGATTTTTACAAATCACGCGTACGATACCCTTGCGTTTAATGATTTTACAATCATCACACATTTTCTTTACTGATGGTCTAACCTTCATGGTTTGTCCTTATAATATAGTTACATTTACACTTATTGTATTGCGTGGACCAATGAATGTAATCAATCCAACCCTTAGATAATCAGTGTCAATTATATAAAGATTCTTCGCGCAGTTTCCTATGCCTATTTAGATATAGGGATGGGATTATACTTAAAATATAGTTAGTTTATGCTTACTTACTTGTGATAAATACTTTTTTATGGGATTATACACACATAGAGAGCCTACATGTGCCTAAGAGAACTACTATTTATATCTAAAAGTAATACGACCTTTATCAAGGCTGTATGGAGTGAGTTCAACTTTTACAGTATCTCCTGGAAGTATTTTAATGTAGTGCATACGCATTTTGCCTGCTATATGACAAAGCACTATATGCTTGTTGTCCAATTCTACTCTAAATGTCGCATTAGGTAATGCTTCAACTACTTTTCCGTCTATCTCAATTACATCATCTTTAGCCATTTTGTTCCTTTAAAAAATTATCTCTCTCAACTCTTGATCTGACAAGCGCACTGCTTCTTTATACTATAGTCAGCAAGTGTAGAAATCGTGAAGCCTAGGCTTCTGTTAAAATCACCGCTTTCCCATCTACAACTGCTACTTGATGTTCATAATGAGAAGACCTAAGTTTATCCTCACTAATCACTGACCAGTTGTCTTCAAGAACTACAGGTTGTCCACTCTTTTGACATACCATAGGTTCTAGACAAAATACCATTCCATTTTTTATTTTAGGCCCCTGATTTGCCTTGCCCTCTAGGTAATTAGGGATGTTGGGCTCATCATGAGGTTTAGAACCTATGCCATGTCCACAATACTCACGCAATGGTATATAGCCAGCATTCACGATATAATCTTCGAGTACTTTAGTCAACTCTTTAAAACGCATACCTTCATGTATGGAATCTATTGCACAATACAAAGCTTCTCGTGAGCATGCTATAAGAGCTTCATCTTCTTTCGATATTTTACCCACTGCCATCGTGATGGCTGCATCACCAAAGTAGCCATCTAGCTTTGTGCCTATGTCAAGACCTAGTATGTCACCCTCTTGTATCACAGTTTCATCTGGTACGCCATGTATACACACCTCATTGAGCGATGTACACACGGACCCAGTAAATCCATAAAGCCCCTTAAATGATGGTATGGCCCCATGTTCTCTAACAAAAGCTTCACCTAAAGTATCTATCTCCATAAGTGTCATGCCTGGTTTGATAATTTTTTGAAGATATTTAAGTGTAAGCCCTACGATTTTACCAGCTGCCTTCAGCTTGGTAATCTCGTCAGGTTTTCGAAGAGCAATAGCCATTATAAGCCTACATTACCTAAGGTATCGTATTGGTTCATGGTTCTTTGTGCTTCGATTTTTCTCATGGTATCAAGTGCAACTTGCACGATGATAAGTACCGCAACCCCACCAAAGTAGAAGCTAGCACCCATCCCAGAGATAATCATAAATGGAATAGTAGAGATAATAGCTAGATACACGGCACCTGAACCAGTCAATCTACTTGCCACTTCATTTAAAAACTCTCTCGTATGCTCACCTGGTCTTACACCAGGTATGAATCCGCCTTGTTTTTTCAAATTGTCTGAAATGTCTTTTGCATTAAATGCTATAGAAGCATAGAAGAATGCGAAGAACATCACAAGCAAGAAAGTAACCACATTAAATGTGATACCACCTGGTGCCAAGGAATCAGCAATCACTGTGGCTATTTCAGAAGTACTAGACTGTAGCATCGTCAGTGGAAACATCAAAATAGCAGATGCAAAAATAGGAGGAATGACACCTGAAAGGTTCACCTTTATAGGAATATAGTTCATCACTCTTTTTGTTTGATTCTGCATGATAGTTTTTCTTGAGTAAGAAATAGGGACACGCCTCTCACCTAGTTCTACATAAATGATGGCCAAGATAGTGACTAGCATGATGGCCATAATGCCAAGGACTACCAAGAAACTCATCTCTCCTGCATTTACTGCACTTATGGTTTGCCCTATAGCAGAAGGTAAACCAGAAACAATACCTGCAAAAATAATCAATGAGATACCATTGCCAATACCTTTTTGTGTAATCTGTTCGCCTATCCACATAAGTAACATGGTTCCAGTAAGCATAGAAAATGTAGTAAGTATTGTGAAAGTTGTAGGGTCAATCATTACGGCACTTTGTCCTGCACGTCCTGTCATACCTTGCAGTCCAACAGAAACACCAATAGCCTGAATAACAGTAATGAAAATAGTAAAATAACGAATAATTTGCATATATTTTTGCATACCATCACGTTCTTTTTTCATTTGACCCAAAGCTGGAAAAGTTGCTGCAAGAAGTTCCATTACAATAGAAGCTGTAATGTAAGGCATGATACCTAAAGAGATGATACTAAGACGTTCAACAGCACCACCAGAGAACATGTTTAACATACCCACACCATTGCCTGTATTGTTATCAAAGAACTCTTTGATAACAGCTAGGTCAACACCTGGTGTCGGCACATAGGCTAAAACTCTATACGCAAATAAGAATCCTAACGTAATGAGGATTTTTTGAGTTAAAGCATTACCCATGATTATTTACCACTAGTTGTAATAGCTTCGTCTTTGATTTTAGCAGCAAGATCTTTTGCACTAGCACCAATCAACTTCACTCTAGTTACTGATTTACCAAGCTTATGTACAGACTTGATAGAGTCTAATGTAATCTCAGCCAATTCTGCAACTGCTTTGATTTTCTCTACGTTTATCACATATGGTTTTATGACTCTGGAGGTAAAACCTATCTTAGGTAATCTTTTGTAAAGTGGCATTTGTCCACCTTCAAAACCTCTTTTTTTAGAGTAACCAGATCTTGCTTTTTGACCTTTGTTACCGCGTCCAGCTGTTTTTCCTGTTCCTGAACCTTGACCACGACCAACTCTTTTTCTATTTTTAGTTGACCCAGGGGCTGGTTGCAAATTATGTAAACCCATAATTACTCCTTACGCTTTTATTCTAGTAAGTGCTTGAATAGTTGCCCTTACTAGGTTATTTGGATTGTTAGAACCGATTGATTTACTAAGTACATCTTGTATGCCTGCAAGCTCAAGTACTGGTCTAGCAGCACCGCCAGCAATAACACCCGTACCTGGAGATGCAGGTCTAAGGACAATACGGCTTGCATTGAATTTGTGTTCAATATCATGTGCAATCGTTGTTCCTTTGATATTTACTTTTACAAGGTTTTTATGTGCGTCATCTACTGCTTTTTTAATCGCATCAGGCACTTCTTTGGCTTTACCAAATCCATAACCAATAGTACCTTTTCTGTCACCAATAACAACAAGTGCGGTAAATCTAAATCTTCTACCACCTTTTACAACTTTGGTAACGCGACCGATATTGACAATTACTTCTTCGAATTCTTTTTCAATTTCTTCGTTTTGATTATTATTTTGCATCATGCTTCCTTAAAACTTAATTCCAGCTTCTCTAAGAGCATCAGCAAATGAAGCGACAACACCATGATAAAGATAACCATTTCTGTCAAATACAACATTTTCAATGTTTTTAGAAGCAAGATTTTTGGCCAATTGTGTAGCCACTTGTTTTACGCTTTCTTGGTTAACTTTAAGACCAAGTTTTCTGCCATCTACGCTAGCCAAAGTAACACCATTGGTGTCGTCTATAGCTTGAGCATAGAAATATTTATTAGACTTAAATACAGAAAGCCTAGGAAGTGTATCGGTTCCAAATATCTTACCTCTTACCCTTGCTTTTCTTTGAGCACGAAGTTTATTTTTTCTTTTTTGAATACTTTTTAACATAGACTACTCCTTACTTACCTGCTGCTTTACCAGCTTTTCTGATGATATGCTCATCTGTATACTTCACGCCTTTACCTTTGTAAGGTTCTGGTGGTCTGAATGATCTAATTTCCGCTGCCGCTTGTCCTACCGATTGCTTATCTGTACCACTGATATGGATAAGGTTCTTTTCAATTTTCATCTCAAGACCCTCTGGGATATCATAGTTAACAGGATGAGAGAAACCAAGTTGAAGTACAAGTTTTTTACCTTCAATAGCTGCTCTATATCCAACACCATTAATCTCTAAAGATTTTTTATATCCTTGGTCTAAACCAATAATGATATTATTAAATAATGCTCTGTATGTTCCCCAGAATGCTGCATCTTGTTTTTCTTCGCCTACCCTTGTAAAAGTAACTTCTGCACCATCGATGCTGATTTCAACTCTTCCATGAGTCTCAAGTCTTTTTTCAAGATTGCCCTTCTTAGCCACGAGACATGTACCGTCAAGTGATACATCTATACCACTTGCCACAGTTACTGGTCTTTTTCCTACTCTTGACATCTTCTCTCCTTACCAAATACTACAGATTACTTCGCCACCGATACCACGTTTAAACGCTTCATCGTTAGCAATTACACCTTGAGAAGTAGAAACTACCAAAGTACCGTAACCATTTTTAAATGTTCTAATATCATCTTTACCTTGGTGTACACGACGACCTGGCTTAGATATTTTCTTGATCTCATTGATCACACTTTTTTCATTCTCATCATATTTAAGAATTACTTTAATCGTTTTCTTGTTACCATCTTCTTTTACTTTGAAACCCTCTAAGTAACCTTTATCTACCAAAATAGATACTGTTGCCTCAATCGTTTTAGAGTGAAGAAGTGTTGTAACGTCTAGTCTTCTTTGCGCAGCATTTCTTATACGAGTAAGAGAATCTGCAATTATGTCTGTCATCATCTGTTTGTCTCCTTACCAGCTTGCTTTACGCATACCAGGGATTAAACCCTCGTTAGCCATTTTTCTTAAACATATTCGGCAAAGACCAAAGTCTCTGTATACTGAGTGAGGTCTGCCACAAATGTTACATCTTGTATATGCTTGAGAGGAAAACTTAGGTGTTCTCTTCTGTTTTGCTATCATTGATTTCTTAGCCATTAGTTCTTTCCTTTAGCAAAAGGCATTCCGAGCTTCTCTAAAAGCGCGAAACCTTCTTTGTCAGATTCGGTACTTGTTACAATTGTAATGTTCATACCGTGTGTTTTAATCACTTTATCAAACTCAACTTCAGGGAACATAAGTTGCTCTTGAAGACCGAAGTTATAATTACCACGCCCGTCAAAACCTTTTCTTGGTGTTCCTCTAAAGTCTTTTACTCTTGGAAGTGCTATAGATACGAGCTTATCAAAGAAGTTATACATATTTGCACCTCTAAGTGTCACTCTTATACCTGTTGGAGCTCCTTCTCTTGCCTTAAACCCTGCAACAGATTTCTTAGCCATAACAACTACTGCTTTTTGACCAGCGATAAGAGAGATAGTATCTGCCATGTTTGCGATGAGTTTGGTATCTTTACCTTCTTCACCAGCACCCACAGAAATCACTATCTTTTCAAGCTTAGGTGTCTGCATCGGGTTAGTGATTCCGCACTCTTCTCTAAGTGCAGGAACGATGTCATTGTACTTTTGCTTCATTCTACTCATAAGATTAAGCCTCTACTTTTTTTACATTTGAGATGTGGATTGGCATTTCAATATTTGAAAAACCACCCTCTTTATTTTGCTCAGTTGGTTTAACGGCTTTTTTGACCATCTTACAACCTGCAACAATTACTGCATCTTTTTTAGTAAGTACCTGAAGAACTTCTCCACTTGTACCTTTATCATCACCAGCGATAACCATTACGGTATCGCCTTTTTTGATTTTAAATTTCTTATTATTTGCTATTTTGGCCATACTACCATACCTCCGGTGCAAGTGATACAATTTTCATAAAACCTGCATATCTTGTTTCACGACTTACAGGACCAAAGATACGTGTACCTATTGGCTCTTTTTTGTCATCAATGATTACGGCAGCATTGTCATCAAAACGAATAAGTGAACCATTTTCTCTTTGGATCTCTTTTTTTGTTCTAACAACAACAGCTTTAATAACCTTACCTTTTTTTACTTTTCCAGTTGGAAGTGCTTTCTTAACTGAAGCAACGATAACGTCACCTACAGATGCATATCTTCTTTTAGATCCACCAAGAACCTTGATACACATAATTTCTTTTGCACCAGAGTTATCTGCTACATTTAATCTAGTAAAACCCTGGATCATTACACTTCTCCTCTTTTTACTATTTCAAGAAGTCTGAAAGCTTTTGTTTTAGACAGTGGTCTACATTCAACTGCAGTTACTGTGTCTCCTACATTAATGTCATTCTTCTCATCATGGATAAGATATTTTTTAAATCTTTTTACAGTCTTGTGATATCTTGGGTGAAGTACTCTTCTCTCAACGATTACCGTTGCAGTTTTGTCTCCAGCTTTTTTAATCACAGTACCAGTTATTTGTCTTTTTGGCATATTTGACTCCTTACTTCGATCTAACAGCAGTTAGTGCTGTTTGGATTCTAGCGAGATCTTTTTTCGCTACTCTTAGCTCAGTTGTGTTGGTTAGTTGCATCGTCTTTTGCTTTGCATTTAATGTAAACAATTCAAGTTTTTTCTCTTTAAGCGCTACTAGTAAATCAGCCTCGCTCTTATCTTTAATATCAATATAATTCATTTGTGTCCTTTAAAGCGATGATTTTACACTTAAACGGCATTTTATGAATGGCTAATGTGAGGGCTTCTCTTGCAAGTTCCTCATCTACACCAGCCATCTCAAAGATGATTCTTCCTGGCTTGACATTCATAACCCATCTATCAACACCACCCTTACCTTTACCCATTCTTGTTTCCAATGGCTTAGCTGTAAGTGGCTTATCTGGAAAAACTCTAATCCAAGTTTTACCAGTACGGTTGATTTTTCTAGTCATGGTGACACGTGCAGCTTCGATTTGACGCGAATCAATTCTACCTGCTTCTGTTGCTTTTACTGCAATATCACCGAACTCAATTTTGTTGCCTTTGAAAGATTTACCGCGATTACGGCCCTTCATCTGCTTTCTCCATTTGGTTCTTTTAGGCATTAACATTGTTATTCACCTCTCTTTTGACGTGGTCTACGACCTTCTTTTTTCTCTTCTTTTGGATCAGCTTGAATACCTTTAGCAAGTACCTCGCCTTTGAAGATCCATACTTTAATACCAATGATTCCATAAGTAGTGTGTGCCTCTGCAAAACCATAGTCGATTTTAGCTCTAAGAGTATGAAGAGGAACACGTCCCTCTAAGTACCACTCAGTTCTAGCCATTTCAGCTCCACCAAGTCTACCAGAAACTGATACTTTAATCCCTTTTGCACCTGATTTAAGTGCTCCTTGGATTACTTTTTTCATCGCACGTCTAAATGCTGTTCTTCTTTCTAGTTGAGTCGCAACATTTTCAGCAGCTAGCTGACCAGAAGCCTGTGGACGCTTCTCTTCTTTGATATTGATACTTACATCTTTAGAAAGCATCTTGATAAGTGTTGCTTTAAGCTTTTCAATGTCCGCACCTTTTTTCCCAATGATAATACCAGGACGTGCAGTCACTATGTTGATTCTTAATTTCTTAACAGTTCTCTCTATGATGATGTTAGAAACACCCGCATAGAAAAGTTCTTTTTTAAGAAATTTTCTAATTTTATAATCTTCAGCTATAAACTCTGCTGTTCTTCCTTTAGCTGGAAACCATCTTGATTCCCAGTTTCTGTTTATTCCAAGTCTAAGACCTATAGGATTTACTTTCTGACCCATTACGCGTCCTTTCCGTTTACGAAGTTTTTCGCATCAGCGATAGCATCTTTAAAGTCACCTTTAAATGTGTGCTTCTCTTCCATTATGTCAATCTTATCTTGTGTCATATTTGCAATATCTGCGTAAGTAAAGATGCCTTCATCGTTGAGCTTAGCTTGGTATACTTTACCGATTCCTGCAACCTTAGTTAAGTCATCACCTTTAGTCTCTGCCTTTGCAGATACTTTAGCAGTTGCTTCTTTTTTAGGAGCTTCTGTTTTGCTTTTGACTGTTTTATTTTTGACTTTTTGACTTTTTGACTTTTTTGCAGGTGTTTCAATTTCTGTAGATGCTGTACCTACTTCAACCAAGATATGTGCCGTTGGCTTGATAATTTTGGATGCCGTACCTCTAGCTCTTGGTCTCCATCTTTTCATAACAGCAGCTTTGTCCACTCGACATGAAGTTATGGTCACTTCTTCAGGTTCATATTCACCATTTGCCACTGCAGAAGCAATAACTTTTGATATAATACCTGCTGCTTTGTTAGGCATAAACTCCAGAGCTGCTAATGCTAGTTCTGCGTTCATTCCTTGAACTTCTCTTGCTATAAGTCTAGCTTTAGTAGGAGAAACTCTTACAAATTTCAATAATGCTCTACTCATATTAACCCACCTTCTTCTGAACAGAACCTTTATGGCCCCTAAATGTTCTTGTTGGTGCGAATTCACCAAGCTTGTAGCCTACATGGTTTTCAGTGATAAATACTGGTACAAACTGTCTACCATTGTGTACATTGATAGTTAGTCCAATAAACTCAGGGAAGATCACAGATCTTCTTGACCAAGTTTTGATTGGTTTTTTGTCGCCAGACTCTTTTGCTGCCAATACTTTTTTCATAAGGTGACCATCGATAAATGGACCTTTTTTTGTCGATCTTGCCATATCTTAGCCCCTGCCTTTTTTCTTTTTAGAGATAATTAACTTATCACTAGCTTGTTTCTTACGAGTCTTAAACCCTTTAGCTGGCGTACCCCATGGAGATACTGGGTGACGACCTGAGTTAGTTTTACCTTCACCACCACCATGTGGGTGATCGATTGGGTTCATCGCAGATCCACGTGTTTGCGGTCTAATACCAAGATGTCTTGATCGTCCAGCTTTACCGATAACGATATTTGAGAAATCTTCATTTCCTACTGTACCAATCGTCGCCAAACACTCTGCAAGGATATATCTCATCTCTGAAGAAGGGAGTCTTAGAGACACATATTTGCCATCTCTACCCATTATTTGTGCATAACCACCTGCAGAACGTGCTATTTGACCACCATGTCCTGGGCTCATTTCAATGTTATGAACCAAAGTTCCAACAGGGATAGATTTCAACTTCATGGTGTTACCAGTCTTGATGTCAAGACCAGCATCAGCTGACATGATTTTGTCACCTACAACAAGACCTTTTGGTTGCAAGATATATCTTCTATCACCATCTGTATATTTCACTAAGCATATTCTACAGTTTCTGTATGGGTCATACTCGATTGTTGCTACAGTACCTTCAACATTAAATTTGTTTCTCTTAAAGTCGATGATTCTGTATAATTTTTTAGCTCCAGCTTCTCTATGACGAGAAGTGATTCTACCGTTAGAGTTTCTACCTGCTGATCTTGGAAGATTTTTAAGTAATGCCCTAACGCTTGCTTTGGCAGTGATGTCACCACTGTCAAGGTTTGTCATATAACGACGTGAAGGTGTGGTTGGTTTGTATGTTTTAATTGCCATCTTCTATCCTTATACCGCTAAGCTTTCGATTTTTGCATCTGCTGGAAGCTTGACATAAAACTTTTTAGTGTCAGGTCTTTTTCCTTCGATACCTTTAAATCTTTTCACTTTTCCGTTTACTCTCATTGAGTTTACTCTAAGTGGGTTAATGCCAAAGAACTCTTTAAACACTTCTTTTAGACCATTTTTAGTCATTCTAGGAGTGGTTTGAACTACGATTACACCATCTTCTTGAAGAGCCAAGCTCTTCTCTGTATACATAATTGCTTTAATATCTGTAATATCTGCCATATTAAGCCTCTTTTGTCAATTTATCAAATACTGCTTTTTCAATCACAATTGAGTGATATGCAGCAGCAAGGTAAGCATTAAGCTCATTTGGTTCAATAAGGTATGCATTTTGAAGGTTTCTAAATGCTAAGAAAGTCTTATCATCTATCATTTCTTTCACCACAAGTACATCTCTTTGCTTGAATCCGTTTACGAATGTGATAGCATCTTTTGTTTTACCAGACTCAATACTAATATTGTCTACTACAAGAAGCTTGTCATTTGCTGCCATATCTGCTAGTGCATGATAAAGAGCCAATTTCTTTTGCTTTTTGTTTACCTTTTGGTCATAGTTTCTGTCTGTACTTGGACCAAATGCAACACCACCACCTACAAATATAGGAGATCTTATAGAACCCGCTCTTGCACGTCCTCCACCTTTTTGAGCCCATGGCTTTTTACCACCACCGCTTACTGCAGATCTATTTTTAGTTTGAGCAGTGTTTGCTCTAAGTCCAGCTGCGTATGCTTTACAATAAAGGTAAAGGTTATGCGGATGCACATCTAAAAATACTGCTGGAAGGTCTGTTGTTTTAATTACTGTTGTTTTCATTATTTGACTATCCTTACTAATCCTCTAGCCCCATTGTGACCAGGAATTGAACCTTTTAATACTAAGATACCATTTTGCGCGTCAAATGAAAGTACATCATTTTTTACTGTTGTCTGAGTGTTCCCGTATTGTCCAGGCATTTTTTTACCTTTTTGAACACGTCCAGGCCATTCAGCATTACCGATTGAACCAATACGTCTACCAAATCTATGCCCGTGTGAAGCAGGTCCACCAGCAAAGCCATGACGCTTCATACCACCTGAAAAACCTCTACCCTTAGTATTAAGAGAGGTTTTAACCAGTGTAGCCTCAGAAAGTATCTCTGTGCTTAAATCACCAGCCTCAGTACCAGCTGCCACTTCAATAGTCATAAATTTGTTAAACTCTTTAGAAACACCAAATTTAGTCTGCTGACCTTCAATGCTTTTATTTAGTTTCTTACTTGAGTTGTACGCAACAAGTGCTTTTCCATCTTCTTTCACTTCACAAACTTTCGTTTCAATGACTTTAAGAAGAGTAACTGGAACACTTGGTACATCAACAGTTCTGCTCATGCCAATTTTTTCTATAATAAATTCCATCTCTACTCCTACTTGTCCATTGATCTGATTTCAACTTCGATTTCAGGTGCTAAGTCTAACTTCATAAGAGAGTCTATAGTATCTGAAGTAGCCGAAACGATGTCGATCATTCTTCCGTGAATTCTAATCTCAAACTGCTCACGTGCATCTTTGTTTACGTGTGGAGATTTAAGAACCGTATAACGCTTAAATTTAGTTGGCATTGGAATTGGCCCTCTAATCTCTGCACCTGTACGTTTAACTGCATCAACAATAGCAGCAACTGACCTGTCTAACACTCTGTGATCGTAAGCTTTAAGCTTTAATCTAATTTTTTCCATATTTTACCTTTGATAAAGAACTCGTTAGCATAGCAAAGCTAAGGTGCCTAAACACAGGGCAAATACAGTTAATGTAGCCCTCTAACATAAATTTAGGAACGCGTATTGTACCCAAAGTTTCTAAAACACTCAATGCTATTTAGATAAAAAATGCTAGAATGCCTAAATACTTTTCCTTTTAAAAAGGAATTATTTAGGATTTAACCGATGCAATTACTTGAATATTATCATAATCAATACCCAGCGATAGACAATTATGTGCCTAGAAAATGTCAAATACCTCCAAATGGGGACATCAATATTTTTGGCGTACGTGGTGCAGGAAAAACGTATATGATACTTGATATCTTGCAAGACACAGATAAAAACAGAACACTCTATATCGACCTTGACGACCCCAATCTAACATTCAGTACCATCACCACGTTAGCCTTGCAACAGTTCATAGACCGTTCAAACATAACACTTCTTATCTTGGATCATTATGAGGATGATTATCTTACTAGCTACCCCAACGTCGAAAGACTCATTGTTGTCACACGCATAGCACTTCATGATATAACACTTTTTCCTGTAGAAGTTTTTCCTCTCGACTATGAGGAATTTCTTGCATTTGAGACAAATGCTGCACAAAATACTGGATTCAATCACTTCTTGCGTGCAGGCACACTACCTCATCTTGCACGCTCTCAAAAGATACATACTCTAGCGATGAAAACATTTTTTCATGCTAGCTTTAGTGACAACGAGCAAAAACTCTTACACCTGCTAGCACAGCATCACACCAAGCATCTAAGCACTCATCAGATATACACCTTTGCTAAAGAGAAGTTCAAAGTTTCTAAAGACTGGCTCTACAGAACAATGAAACTTTTTGTCCAAGAAAAACTTGTACTGTTTATAGATGATCGCTACCAAAAAACTGGAAAAAAGATGCTTCTTTTTGACTTTGCCTTTGCTAAGTATCTTGCCGTAGGGCAACCTTTCATCATACAATTTGACACGATGATAGCCCTAGCCCTAATGAAGCATAGTATTGAAGTACACACTCTAGGTATACATGGATATATCACAAGAGACGCTGAACTCATTATCCCCGCACCATTTGAAAGCGAAGAAAGTCTTTGGGTTAAATCTCAAAATAAATTTTCACTCTACAAAAAGCATGGCATAAAAAAAGTAACCATAGTAACTGTTGCCAACACCTACGAATACGACATAGACAAACTACATTTTGAAGCACTCCCCTTTGATGAGTGGTCTGTCATAAATGAAGAAGAAGACTAAAAGTGTCTTACGGCATGCAAGCAACACCCATACTAAAGTAATGTTTTGCTAAAATTCCCATGCCTCTTTTCAGACCTGTGCAATGGTTCTGAAAGACAACGGGTCAGGATGGGAACATAGCAGCCCACCTTTCTTTTCTGTGTGCCGCAGATATCTGAGAAGGGGTATTAAAACTACATATATCTAAAAACAATAAATCAAATTTTTGCTTATTGGAAACAAGATACGATGTGACCAGTGAGAGGTGTCCGAGTGGTCGAAGGTGCAGACCTGGAACGTCTGTGTGGGGTAACTCACCGAGGGTTCGAATCCCTTCCTCTCAGCCATACAATCCCCTAACCCCATCTATGCCCCTTGTAAGCGTACTTTGAGCTACTTTAAGGTTTCAAAAAAATCAGTTTAGTAACCTATTAGTAACCTTTTTATAAAAAAATTGCCCTATAATTACCTTTTGTAACACCTTTTTTAACCCAAACTCTCATAAGCCCTATTAATCATCTTTAAAATCTCTTCTGCTTTATCTTTATTGCTAAGTGATAAATCGGGATGATAGATTTTTACTAATTTTCTGTAGGCTTTTTTTATATCACTTTTGGTTGCTGTCTTTTCTATGCCTAAGACTTCATAAGGGCTTGAACTTTCCCATCTTGATTTTGGCTTGGCTTGTTCTTTTTGTTGTTGTTCTTGGTGTTGTTTTTTCTCTTCTTCATATTTTTTATGCTGTTTTTGTTTTTGTTGT
>CAZNEJ010000027.1:0-14279 GCA_964571975.1 uncultured Sulfurovum sp.
TTAAAAATAGAGAATATGGTTACTGATGAAGAAGTAGAGCATGTACCATCAGAAGAAGTACTAGATGTAAATGAAATAGAAAAAATAAAAGCACTTTTGGACATGGATGATGAAATGCCAGAAGAAGAACTTAGTGATGAGACGTACGAAGAGCGAAAAATAGAAGCTATCAAAGAACAGCTTATAGCTGAAGGACTTGAAATAGTAGAGGAAGAAGAGATAGTGGAGGAACTAAGTTCCGTGAGCGAGGATGCATCTGTGCTGACTGTTTTTTCTAGTGAAGAAGAGGTTAGTGTAGATAAAAAAACAAAAAATAAGTCTAGTAAAAAGAAAAAAAAGAATTTAACATTTAATGAAGAAGAGCTTGAGCAGATTGAAGATGCTGTGCAAGTAGCAATAGCAACTTTGAAGCCAAAGCAGATGGAAAAGCTTTTAAAAGGTAAAAAGATAGAGGTTACGATTAGGCTAGAGGGCAATGATTGATGGAGTATGGCGTTCATGTAAAGGGTGCGATACTGGTGCTATCTGGCCCTAGTGGTGCGGGCAAGAGTACTATTATAAATGCTGCATCTACAAAGATAGGCGAGTACTATTTTTCTATTTCTACTACAACACGTAAGCCAAGAATGGGTGAAGTTAATGGTGTAGATTATTATTTCGTTAGTAAAGAGGCTTTTGAAGAGGACATTAAGGCTGGAAATTTCTTGGAGTATGCACAGGTGCATGGCAACTACTATGGGACTTCACTAAGTCCTGTGAATGAAGCTTTGTCTGTTGGGAAACTGGTACTCTTTGACATTGATGTGCAAGGGCATCGGTTGGTTCGTGCGAAGATGGGCGATATTACTACCTCTGCATTTATTACACCCCCAACACTTAAAGCGTTAGAGACCAGACTTAGAGCTAGATGTACAGATGATGAGTCAGTTATCGTGGGGCGTGTAGAAAATGCACAAAATGAGATAGAAGCTGTAAGGGAGTATGATTTTACGATTATCAATGACATGGTAAGTAAGGCAGTAGAAGAGTTTGTTGTTGTGGCAAAGGCTGCTAGATTGAAACAAAGCAGTGCAGATGAAGATAGTTTTGTAAAACAATGGTTGTCAAATAACTAAGATTAAACATAATCGTGTATAATTATTTAAATTAATGCTCAATGTAGCAAAATCAAAGGATAGAAAATGGGTATGCCAGGTATGCCAGAAATGCTAATTATATTGGCAATTGTTGTGCTTCTTTTTGGGGCTAAAAAAATACCAGACCTTGCAAAGGGTATGGGTAGAGGCATAAAAGATTTTAAAAAAGCCATCAAAGATGATGAAGAAGATATAAAAGAAGTAGCTTCTAAAACTACAGATGGAATAGAAACTAAAATCGAAGACAAAAAAACTGAAGCAAGTAAAAGCGAAAACGCCTAACTTCTACACTCCGCTACTGGTTTTCATGCCAGTAGTATCCACACTATCTCTACGGAATATCTATGAAATTAAAATCACAAATCAATAACATTATAAAAGATGCTTTTTTAAAAGCTGGTATAGCACATGAACCTATGTCTGTTTCTGAGGCGACTAAGCCAGAGTTTGGAGACTATCAATTTAACGGTGCCATGGCTCTGTCTAAAAAACTAGGCTCAAGCCCTAGAGAGATAGCTACAAATATTATTGATTCTTTAGATTTGACAGGGGTTTTGGTTAAAGCTGAGATAGCAGGCCCTGGTTTTATAAATCTATGGTTAAACCCTATTTGGATAGCAAAAGAATGTAAAAAAGCATTGGACAGCAATCGGCTAGGTGTGTCTTTGCGTGATACGCCTATAAAAGTAGTGGTAGATTACTCTGGACCCAACATGGCAAAACAGATGCATGTAGGTCATTTGCGTTCTACTATTATAGGAGATACACTGGCTAACTTACTCACATTCTTAGGTGATGAGGTCATACGCCAAAATCATATAGGTGACTGGGGTACGCAGTTTGGTATGCTGGTAGCCTATCTTGAAATGAAAGATGAAGATGGTTCTGTAAGCCTCAAGGACTTGGAGCAGTTTTATAAAGATGCTAAAGGTGAGTTTGATGTCAATTTGGACTTTGCTAATATGGCTAGAGAGTATGTAGTCAAGATACAATCAGGAGACAAGCACTGTTTGGAGTTATGGAAAAAGTTCATAGATATTTCTTTGGGGCATTGTGAGGAAGTGTATGAAAAGTTAGATGTAAGTCTCACGCGTGATGATGTACGTGCGGAGAGTTTTTATAATGATGATTTACCTAAGGTAGTCACTGGTTTAGAAGAAGCTAAAATGCTTCAAGAGAGCAACAAGGCTCTTTGTGTATTTTTAGAAAATGATGAGATACCTGTCATCGTACAAAAAGGAGATGGTGGATATTTGTATGCTACTACTGACATCGCAGCATTACGTTATAGATCCAATCATTTAGGGGCAAAACGTATCTCGTATGTGGTAGATGCTAGACAGGGAAACCATTTTAAACAGATTTTTCGAGTGGTCAAAGAATCTGGCTTTGTTGGCGAAGATGTAAAGCTTGAACATATCGCTTTTGGTACTATGATGGACAAAGGTGGGAAACCATTTAAAACACGTGATGGTGGGACTGTAAAGCTTATAGATTTACTAGACGAAGCGGTTGTCAAAGCTAGAGAGACCATCAACAACAAAGAGGACTATTCTGAAGAAGAGATATTAGCACTTGCAAAGACTATCGGTATTGGTGCTGTGAAGTACGCAGACCTTTCTATAAACCGTGAATCTAACTACATCTTTAGCTGGGACAAAATGCTCTCTTTTGAGGGAAACACTTCACTCTACATGCAATATGGATATGCGAGAATACAAAGTATATTTAGAAAGCATAATGCCAAAGTAGATGGGGACATCATTATCGGTGATGACTTGGAACATAGACTAGCTACCGTGTTGCTACGTTTTGAAGATGTACTGTATCGTGCGGCTGTGGATGCAAGTCCTAATCAGATTACAACATATTTGTACGAGTTAGCCACGCTTTTTATGCGTTTTTACGAACAAAATCCTATACTTAAAGAGGGTGTTACCAAGAAAAGTAAAATGAGCCGTTTGCAACTAGCAGACCTCACGGCTAAAACCATAAAGCAAGGCTTAGATATACTTGGTATCAAGGTTGTAGACAAACTCTAGCCTAAAAAGGAATTGATATGAAAGTTCTTATAGTCTTGGTCATTTTAGCAACACTATGGCTAATCATCTACAAATATAAAAAAGACAAAAACTTAATAAAACTTCTCATTACCTTAGCAACATTTGGAGTTATTATTGGATTGGCGATTGTAGGCAATCTTACGAGACCTATTATGCCTATATTTTTAGCACATATTATTTTGGTGATTATTGCGTGGGGTACTGCGGTAAAGTATGTATTGAGCGAGAAGTATTATTGGTGGATTATTTTTTCACCTGTTTTGACGATAGGGTTATTTCTACTTTTAGAATTTATAGGTGGTTCAGGTCACGAACTAACATAACCTAAATTTGTATATTATGCAGGGTCAATATCTTTATTTTTCTTCTGGTTTTCTACCAGTTCAGATAAGAATTGTTCTAGTGAATAACGCTGTCTATATTCAGGCACCATGACATGTATAAGAATGTCTCCCAAGTCTGCTACTGCCCAGTCGTCACTCACGTCAGAGGCTAAAACGCCATCACCTTTTTCTTTAAGACCAATTTTAAGATGGTCAAAAAGTGCTAAGGTGTGTTTTCCATTGAGTGAATTTGCTATGATTACACGCTTTGCGATGTAGTCTGCGTCTTCTAGGTTAAATACTTCTATCTCATCTGCTTTTTTGTCATCAAGAATATTGACGATGCTTTCTACTCTTTCTTCTATTGTCATTGACTGTTTTCCTTCTAGTATTTCATTTACTGATTTTTGTATTTTGTTGTCAACATGTTGTAATGCTTTTTCAACTCTTATCTGAGTTGAAGACATGGGAGCATCAAGGCTTAAAACCTTCCACTCTCTAAGTCCATTTGCCTCTATACCGTACCCATTTCTTGTAACTATGACCCAAATTATATGAGCATTTAGCCATTCATATTCATGCCATTGTGACAAGGTTGATAGGTTGTCAGAACCGATGATAAGATACTTGACATTATTTGCTATGTTAAAATGTTTTACAGTTTGTGAGCTAGGAGTACTTTGTCCTTGGACTATCTCATAGTCATCTACCCTTACATTTGCTAGACTGTCAAATAGCGTATAGCACCACTCTAAGCGTGTAGTAGCAGACGCTAAGGTATATGCTTTAAAAGGGTTCAAAAAAGCAGGGACTACTAAGAGTGCATCTATGTCGAGACTTCGCAAAGCTTCTGTGACGATATGTTGATGCCCTAAGTGTGGAGGGTCGAAACTCCCACCAAAAATAGCTACCCTAGGCTTGCTCTGATTAACCAAATACTAACCTCATTTACTGTAAAATCTATGTAATTTTAACATAGTTTTGCATAATAAACTCTAAGTGTAAAGGGAACATAGTAATATGGCTGTAAAAGTAGCAATTAACGGACTAGGAAGAATCGGTAGATGTGTGGCACGTATCATCGCAGATAGAGATGATATAGAGCTTGTAGCAGTCAATGCTTCAGGCACACAAGAGATGCTAGAGTACAATGTAAAGTATGACTCTGTACATGGCACACGAAAAGATGTTACTGCTTCTAATGGCTATCTATGCATAGGTGCAACTAAAGCAAAAATCTTTGCAGAGCGTGACTTGTCTAAGATAGACTTTGCTTCAGTGGGTGCAGAAGTGGTACTGGAGTGTACAGGGGCTTTTCTTACTGCGGAGTCTGTACAGCCTTACCTTGACAATGGTATAAAAAAAGTACTTTTCTCTGCACCTGCCAAAGATGATACTGCTACGTTTGTATTGGGAGCTAATGCTGATGACTATGCAGGGCAAGCAGTAGTTTCAAATGCCTCTTGTACTACAAATGGTTTAGCACCTGTAGCCAAAGTGCTTGACGATGCTTTTGGTATAGAAAATGGACTGATGACAACTATACATTCGTATACATCATCACAACCCATACTTGATGGTAAGCATAAAAAAGACCCAAGAAAAGGGCGTTCTGGAGCTACTAATCTTGTGCCAACTACCACAGGTGCTGCAAAAGCTATCTCTAAAGTACTACCAAATCTTGCAGGCAAGATAAATGGACAAGCCATCAGGGTGCCTACAGCAGATGTTTCGATGGTTGATTTAACGGTTACATTGGCCAGAGACGTTACAGTAGAAGAGGTAAAAACTGCTTTCAAGGATGCAAGTATGGGTTCACATAAGGGCTTACTTGGTGTAGATGAGGAGTACAGGGTTTCTATGGATTTTGTAGGAGAAGAACTTTCTGCTGTTGTCCCACTAGACACCATACAAGTCATAGGTGGCAACATGCTAAAGGTACTCTCGTGGTATGACAACGAATGGGGATACTCATGTAGACTAGTGGACATGGCAATACATATATCAAAGACGCATAATTGAGTAAAACTCATTATGCAAAGTAAATATTAGGAAAGATATTTGAAAACATTAAAAGATTTAGACATAGATGGAAAACGGGTTTTTATAAGATGTGATTTTAATGTGCCTAAAGATGAGTTTGGGAATATCACAGACGATAGGCGTATACGTTCAGCATTGCAGACTATACGTTATTGTATAGATAGAGATTGTAAAATCATTTTGGCTTCACACTATGAAAGACCAAAATCTGGCAAATATGAAGAGAAGTATTCACTAGCACCTGTTGCAAAAAGATTGCATACTTTACTTAAAATAAAAAAAGATATTTTTATGGCCGAAGATGTAGTAGGTTTAGATGCCGTAACAAAAGCTTCTGGACTTGAATCAGGGGATGTGTTGTTGCTTGAAAACTTACGTTATGAAGAAGGTGAAACTAGCAATGAAGAAGTTTTTGCAAAGAAACTAGCAGATTTTGCAGACATATACATCAATGATGCTTTTGGTGCTTGTCATAGAAAACATGCATCTATACATGCCATAACTAAATTTTTTGATGCAGATTCTAAGGCGGCTGGTTTTCTTATGGCTAAAGAGGTAAACTTTTTTTCTAGGATACTTGAGAATCCTGTACGTCCTTTTGTGGCTGTAGTAGGAGGCTCAAAAGTCTCAGGGAAGTTAGAAGCACTTACAAATCTTATCACCAAAGTAGACAAAGTGATTATTGGTGGTGGGATGGCATTTACATTTCTAAAAGCCTGTGGGCATGAAGTAGGTAATTCATTGGTCGAAGATGATTTATTGGATGAGGCGAATGCTATTGTTGCTAAAGCAAAAAAACTTGGTGTTAAGTTTTATCTACCAGTAGACGTGGTAGCTGCACCTGAGTTTTCGGAAAACACTACCGTGAAGTTTTTACCCATACAAGAGATACCTGTAGGGTGGATGGGGCTGGACATAGGACCTGCAAGTACTAGACTTTTTCGTGAGGCACTCAACGATGCTCAGACTATTATATGGAATGGTCCCATGGGTGTTTATGAGATGGATAGATACTCAAAAGGAAGCATGGCAATGTCTAACAACATAGCCCAAACCCATGCTACAACCATTGTGGGTGGTGGCGATACTGCAGATGTTGTACAGCGTGCAGGGGATGTGGACGAGATGACATTTATTTCTACAGGTGGAGGGGCTAGCTTGAAGCTCATAGAGGGCTCTACTTTACCTGGGCTAGAGGCGTTAAAGTAAACTTTAAAGAGATATAGTTAGATAGAAGGAGACAAGATGATTTATGCAGCAAATTTTAAAACCAACCATACTAGAAAAAGTACAGAATTGTATGTCAAAGCATTGAATGAAAAATTACATGCCAAGAACCCTGAAGATACAGTCTATATTTTTCCTCCATCATCTGCTTTAGATGCGTATGATGGTGACTTCATAGTGGGGGTTCAAAATGCATACCCCGCACACAATGGTGCATATACAGGTGAGATAGGTGTAGAGCAATTGGATGAGTTTGGTATAAAAACTATACTTATAGGACACAGTGAAAGACGTGAGCATATGGCTGAATCTCAAGAAAGAGTAGCTGCAAAATTTGCCTTTTTCCAAGAACAAGGTTTTGAAATCATCTACTGCCTAGGAGAACCACTGAACATCAGAGAAAAAGGGTTTGAGTCAGTGATGCAGTATCTTTTGGCACAGTTTGATGGTATCGATATCACGTATGATAATCTCATCATAGCTTATGAACCCATTTGGGCAATAGGAACAGGACGTTCTGCTACAGTAGAAGAAATCTCCACTACGCATAGAGCCTTGAAGAAAGTTATTGACAACAAGCCCTTGCTCTACGGTGGCTCAGCTAAGCCTGCAAATATTAAAGAAATTATTGCTATTGCTGGAGTTGATGGGGTGCTTGTAGGGTCTGCATCACTTGATGCAGAAAGTTTTTTTCAGATGATAAGCCACAAATAAAGCAAAAGTTTCATTTGTTCCTCTAGCGCTGGTTTTCCGCTGAGGAAAGCTCGCACGACTGTCATGTTGAGAGTATCATTATATTATTATTTAAATAAATCTGCCAATGCACTTGTATCAGTTGTTTTTGCTATCTCTGGTTCTGAAGAGTCTACTTGTCTCTCGGTTACGCCTTCTACCTCGTTTAGTTCTATGGTGTACCCAGTAAGCATGGAGGCTAAACGAATGTTGATACCTGACTTGCCAATGGCTTTTGCTTTTTGGTCACCCGTGATGTTTACAATAGCTTTTTTCTCTTCCGCGTCTACTTTAATGCCTTGAGATATGGCAGGACTTAACGCACGTGTGATAAATACTTCAGGGATAGGTGAGTACTCAATACAATCTATGTTTTCCCCGTCTAACTCTTGACTTACTGCATTGATACGTACACCTTTCACACCTACAGCAGCACCAATTGGGTCTATGTTCATTTGTTCAGTTTTGAGGGCTATTTTTGCTCTCTCTCCGGGTATTCTCGCAGCATTCATAATAACTACCGCTCCATCGTCTATCTCTGGTACTTCTAACGCCATGAGCGCCTCTAAAAACTTAGGAGAAGTTCTTGTAAGTTCTAAAAAAAGTCCATACTCAGGGTCAACTGAAACAAAACGAAGTAAGGCTCTGATGCTGTCTCCACGTTTGTATTTTTCACCTTTTATACGGTTACGTAAACTCATTACACCTTTAAGTTCACCTATCTCTACATGTGTATTTTCATCTGCATCTACACGATTGACAGTTCCAAGCATGACTGTACCTACTTTTCCTCTATATTTTTCAAAAAGGTCTTGTTCTATACGTCTTTGCACATGGTACTCAAGTTCTCTAAAGAGGTTTGCTGAAGCGGTACGTCCATGGTCTTCCAAGATAAATATTTCTGTCAGCTTATCTCCTATCTCTAGTGACTCATCAAACTCTTCTTTTGCATCAGAAAGTGAGATAAATCCATCAGATTCAATAGTTTCCGTGCGTGGTTCTTTGCCGACAGTTACTGTAAGTTTTTCATCTGTATCCTTGACTACTGTTATGACTTTATTGACCTCATATGTTCGAGTATCGTGGTCTAAAGTGACTTCGAATTCAGAGGTAAAAGTAGTTAATTTTTTTGCAGTTTTAGTGACAGCTTCTGTAAAAGCCTCAAAAGCATGTTCTTTTGAGATATTTTTTTCATGAGCAATCGCTTCAATTATATCTAATATTTTTTCCATTTTTATATTTATCCTAATCTAGTATATTTCCAATAATACCGCTACAAGATGTAACAAAAATAGTATCAATAACGTCTTGGGAGGGGTTTTTCGAAGTTGTGTATTGTATCTAATCAAACCTTTACTGAAAATAAAGTATACTTTACAAAACTTAAGAAAAAATTAATTATTATTACCTAAAGGGACTTACAGAATGAAACTTAAATTAGCTAGAACAACACTCAAGGCGAAACCAAAGTCTATTGAGTTGAAAAAAATAGAAGAAGAGTTAGTAGGTAAATCTATATTTTACTTTGATAAAGATAACTCACATAAAGAACTCAAAGAGATGATAGGGTACTTTGAAGAAAAAGGTTTTTCAGTCTACATGCGTGAAGTTAAATATGGCCTAGATGAAAATGAATACATTTATGAAGTGCATATTATAGCTTAAGTTACGTTATTGAAAAAATTATTTATAGAAACACTTGGCTGTGCGATGAATGTTCGCGATAGCGAACATATGATTGCAGAACTTAATAAAGACGAACCCTACGAGCTGACCGATGAACTCTCCCTTGCTGATCTTATTATCATTAACACATGCTCAGTAAGAGAAAAGCCTGTAGCAAAGTTATTTTCGGAAATTGGTGTATTTAACAAGTACAAAAAGAAGGGTGCCAAAATAGGTGTAGCAGGATGCACGGCTTCACACCTAGGAAAAGACATCATTAAACGGGCACCTGCGGTTGACTTTGTACTAGGTGCTAGAAATGTGTCTAAAATCACAGAAGTGATACATAAAAAACATGCAGTAGAGATAGATACAGACTTTGATGAAAGTACTTATGATTTTGGGGAATACAGATCTAACCCCTTTAAAGCAATGGTAAATATCTCTATAGGGTGTGACAAATCTTGTACATTTTGCATAGTTCCTGCTACACGTGGAGATGAAATTTCTATTCCTTTAGACTTGATTATCCAAGAGATATCCAAGTCGGTCACTTCTGGTGCAAAAGAAGTCATGCTTCTAGGGCAAAATGTAAACAACTACGGTAGACGTTTTGGTTCTGCTGATGAAAAATGTAATTTTACACAACTTTTACAAGAAATATCTAAGATAGATGGTCTAGAACGTATACGTTTTACTTCTCCTCATCCTTTGCACATGGATGATGCTTTTTTACGAGAGTTTGCTTCAAACCCTAAGATATGTAAGCAAATACATGTACCTTTGCAGTCTGGTTCTACTTCATTGCTAAAAGCCATGAAAAGAGGGTATACCCAAGAAAATTTTTTAGATCGTTGTGAGAAGATTCGTACTTTATGTCCAGAAGCTACTATCTCTACAGATATTATAGTAGGCTTTCCCAACGAAAGTGATGCAGATTTTGAAGATACGATGCACGTGTTGGAAAAGGTACGATTTGAACAACTATTTTCCTTTAAGTATTCTCCGCGTCCTCATACAGAAGCAGCTGACTTTGAGCATCAAATAGACAACACTCTTGCAGGAGCTAGACTTACAAGACTACAAGCTAGACATACAGAAATACTTGACGAGACGATGAGTGCACAAATGGGTGCAGTGCATAAAGTATATTTTGACGAGCTCAAACCCAATGGAAAAATATCTGGACGTTCTGATGATGGCAAGCTTTTTTTTATAGAAGGCAGTGAAGAGCTTTTGGGTAAGATAGTTGAGGTCAAGGTCACTAAGGTTTCTCGTGGTGCCTTAGATGGTATGCTTGTTTAGGACAGAAGATGAAAGAGTTTGTGCGTGGTGTAGAAAAAATCATTATTCCACCTTTGGCCTACGTACTTATGCGTATGATATGGTACACAGTATCTAAAGAATTTTATTTTATTACAGATATAAGCAAAGAACAACACGTTTGTGTGACTTGGCATGGGGAGTTATTTATGTCCCCCCAAGCCTATAGACAAATACACAAAAAACATCTAGCATCTGCTATTATATCCACTCATTTTGATGGCTCTTTGATAGCAAGAACATTGTCTTTGTTTAAGATTAGACCTCTTAGGGGGTCGAGTAAAAAAGGTGCTACTCAAGTACTCAAACAAGCTTTTAAGAGTATAAAATTGGGCGAAGAAGTACTTATCACTCCAGACGGTCCAAGGGGTCCTAGACATTCTATGTCTGATGGAGCCATAGGCATAGCACTAAAATCTAAACTTCCTATTTTTGTGATAAATTTTAAAGCCAAAAGTTATTGGCAAGTGGATTCTTGGGATAAGTTTGTTGTCCCTAAACCTTTTACTAAAGTTGATTTTTATATGCAAAGTATTTCGCTAGAAGGGTTGGAGCATGAAGAGGCAAAGATGTACTTGAAGGAGAAGATGTTGGAGTACACTATTGTTTAGTGAAAAAGTAGTAGCAAGAAGGCAGGAGTGAAAGATAAACTCCTGAGGCATTGTGAAGATTTTTTAGAGTATCTCTTTGATGTAAGGGGCTATTCTGAACATACTATAACAACGTATGAAATTGCTTTGCGTCAGATGACGAAAGTGAGCCATTTTTATATAGAAGATGATTTGACAGTGATAGACATCACTCCTTTTCGTTTTAACATTTCTAAAAACAACAAAAAAACTATTGTCAAAAAACTCTCTGCTGTACGTTCTTTTGTGAGATACCTAGAAGATCAGTGTCATGTAGCCATTAAACTCATAGGGAATGAAACTATAAAAGTGCCACAGAGCCTTCCAAAACCCATCGAAGAAACCTATATAAATGAGGTGCTATCTAGGGCTAACTTAGAAGAAAGACTGCTTGTTTCTATGCTCTATGGCTTGGGTTTGCGTATTTCAGAACTAAGCCAGTTGAAGCTTGAAAATATTAAAGGCAGATGGATACAAATTCATGGGAAAGGCAAGAAAGTAAGAGAATTGCCACTTCTTGATGTATTGCAAAATCTTATATCTGCATATATTAAAGAAAAGAATCCCAAAAAGTATCTTTTTGAAAAAGGAAATTCTCTTATGAACGTGGCACAACTACGCTACATAATGATGAAACTTTTTAAAGCATCAGGCATAAAGGCCACGCCACATCAGTTAAGGCACTCTTTTGCCACACACCTACTCAATAATGGTGCACGTATATCTGACATCTCTGAACTCTTAGGACATGAGACTATGGCGACTACACAAGTTTATACAAAACTAGGAAGCGTAAAGAAGATGCAAGAATATATGAAAGCACACCCTTTGGCTAACAAACCATAAGCTAGAAGCTAGAAGCTAGAAGCATGGGATTTATATTTTCTTTGAAAATGTAAGGGCGTATCTTACTTGGAATTTTGTTTATCCTGCATTGTTCTTTAAATTCTTTAGGCATATCTGTTGTGAAGTAGGGGCAGATATAAAGTGATGTACCTTTGAGTTCTATGACCCATTTTCCTCCTATGACTAAGCTATTTTCTTTTTCTATCTCTTTGCGTTGCAAGGCTGAGAGTAGGTAGCCTAGTTTTTTAAGGGTGAGGTCTGTGGCTTTTACCTTAGTATCTATATCGTGAAGTTTTATAATGTGTAGAGATTCGTTGATTGCTAAGGTTTCAAAGCCACTCTCAAGCATATCTTTGTCACGCCTTAGATAATCAAAACTTCTTTTTATACCATCACTATATTCGGACATCAATATATCAGAAAACTGTTTTCTAAATCTGTTGCGTTCATACTTGTCGTCAGCATTGCTTTTATCTACAAAATAGGGGTAGTTGTGACTGTCCAAATAGTTTAGTAGTTCTTCCTTAGAGTACTTAAGCAAAGGACGCAACAAAGTATAATTATCTTTTTGTGTATGCATTTCAAGACCTATGAGTTCGCTAATGCCTGCACCTTTACTCAAACGCATAAGCAACCACTCTAGTTGGTCGTTTAGTTGGTGTGCGGTGAGGATGTTATCGTAGCCTTCTATAGTCACAAGTGAATCAAAGAACTCATAGCGAAAGTCTCTAGCTTTCTTCTCAAAATTAGTTTCAAACTTTGGAGCAGTGATGTGGTGACAAAAAAGTTTGTATTTTTTGGCTAGAGATTTAGCGTGTTTAACTTCTTTTTTACTTTGTTCCCTTGTTCCATAATCAACGATAGCAATATCAAATCTAATGTTACATTCTATAAGTAGGAAAAAGAGTGCCGATGAGTCAATACCCGCAGAGAATGCTAAGAGATTTTTTTTATTTTTTAATGCTTCAGAGCCAATGTCTAGCATGGCTTAGTAAGTGTTGCTAGCAATTGACTTCCTGCTAACCCCGTCACCTTCGCTTCGTACAGTTTGGCGTATTCAATTTTTAAATCTGATGTATCATTGATAAGGATTTCTCCGTCTATGTCTACAGCCCAGTTTAGTGGTCTAGCAGTTAGCAGATACTCGTGTTCATCACTTTCTCCATCTATCGCTACTGTAAAGGATTGTCCTATCATGCTTTGTAGGGAGGTGAGTGTGTTTGCCTCTGCTATGCTACCTAAGATGTCTGCTCTCTCATCTATGATTTCTTGAGAGATTTGGTCTAGTGTGTATGCTGATGTAGTCTCTTCATTTGAGTAATGAAAGGTGTTGAATCTGTCAAATTTAAAGTCTTTCATGAAGCTAACAAGTTTTTCAAAACTCATCTCATCTTCCCCTGGGTGTCCTGCTATGAGTGAAGTACGTAAAAATGCATTAGGTTTAGACTTCATGTATTCAAGCAGCTCAATGGTCTTCTTTTCACCAAACCCACGCTTCATGGTTTTAAGCACAGCATTATCTATGTGTTGTATGGGCATATCGTAGTAGGTCTGAAAGACATTTGAGTCTGCTATGGCATCTATGAGTTCAAAGGTAGTAGTACTAGGATATAAGTATAAGATACGTGCAGACCTTATGCCCTCAACTGCTTCTACACCTTTGATAAGTTCTATGAGACCATCACTCATTTTCATATCTCGTCCGTAGCTAGAGCTGTCTTGAGAGATGAAAGAAAAGTCATAGTAGCCATCTTTGACTAGCATATTTACTTCCTTTACTATGGAAGAGAGTGAGCGTGAATGTAGTTTGCCTTTAAAACTAGGAATGGCACAAAAAGAACAAACTTGGTTGCAACCCTCTGCTATCTTGATGTAAGCATGGTAGTTTGACCCTGTAATGACTCTACCAGAGTTCTCTGTAGCTAGGTATACTTCAGGACTAAAGGTGCTTTGTTTATTGGCTATGAGTTGGTCTATTTTCTCGTAGTCGCCCACACCTGTAAAGATGTCTATCTCTGGCATGTTTGTCTGCATCTCTTCACGGTAACGTTCAGTAAGACAGCCAGACATGACGAGGATGGAGTCCTCTTTTCTCTCATCATGCAAACTAAGCACAGTGTTGATACTCTCTTCTTTGGCAGCATCTATAAAGCCACAGGTATTTACTATGATGACATCAGCGGTAGTGGGGTCATCGCTTATCTCGTACTCTTTAAGACGTCCGAGCATTACTTCTGAGTCTACTAGGTTTTTGGTACAGCCTAGGCTTACTAAATGCAACTTCTTTTGCTG
>CAZNEJ010000028.1:0-14233 GCA_964571975.1 uncultured Sulfurovum sp.
GAGTACATACAGACATTTTCCAGCCAAGCCATAACCTTACTTGAAACACTTTCTCAGACTATAGAGATACACTATTTTGAAGGAAATCATGATTTTTGCCTTAGCAGTGTATTTGTAGATATAAATGTGTATAGCAGAGATGCTCAGCCTATAAGCTTTTTATTGGGTGACAAAAAAGTAGCTATATCTCATGGAGACAAATACGCAACAGGCTTTGCTTATGACTTGTACTCTAAAGTCTTACGTAACAAAGTTACGCTCAAATTGCTTAAGCCTTTTGGAAAAATGATTATAGACCATCGTATGAAAAAACTTTCACAAAAGAAAATATGTCACACTTTTAATGGTTTTGAAAAGAGGGTAGCATCTATACTTAATCATTACGAAGAAGTAGACCTAGTCATAGAAGGGCATTTTCATCAGTCAAAAGTGCTAGGCAAATACATCTCTTTGCCTTCACAAGCATGTCAAGGTTTAGTTGGGGTAGTAGAAGAAGGTGAGATCGTGTTCAAATCTCTTGTATGATATACACGACACTCTTCCTAGTCTCATTTTTGGCGGCAACTTTACTACCACTTGGTTCTGAAGCCTTACTTCTTTATGATATAGCTCAAAACTATTCACTATTGTTTCTTTGGAGCGTTGCTACTGTGGGCAATACCTTGGGTTCTATGTTTAACTACTGGCTAGGACTAAAAGGCGAAACATATCTTGAGAAAAAAGGACATTTGTCTGCTACAAAGATGCATAAAGCTAGAAGATTTTTTGCCAAATATGGAGGATGTACACTGCTGCTGTCATGGGTTCCTATAGTGGGCGACCCATTGACTTTTATAGCTGGAGTATTACGTTATGACCTTAAGTACTTTATAGCTATCGTCTTTGTAGCCAAAGGCTTGCGTTATGCTGCTGTAATTTTATTGGCAAGTTCTTTGTCTGTATAGAATGAACCAAAAGGTATGAGTGAAAAAAGTGTATATTTACCCATTTCTTTCCATGTTAAGTTAGCTTCTTTCCTTGCTTCAAATATCTGGTATACAAATGCAATCACAAGTAAGCCATGAGTCATACCTGCTATTTTGGTGGCGATTGGTATATCTAGCATATATTTCATTGGCATTGCTATAAAGAGTAAGATTAGGAATGAAATTCCCTCTATTTTATTGATAAGTCTGAAGCGTTTTAATTCTGGCATTTTGTTTCCTAATATTTTTCATGAGTATACCCAAAGATGTTTAATTAAAATAATTTTTAATATTTATACTATTTGAGGATGAATAGCTTTTTGTATCTCTATACTCGCCCTATCAACGCTGCACACAAATCAAACCTATTGTGAGTCATCAAATGCACTTTACCATGTTCTTTCATAACATCATCAAAGATTACTTTTGAGAGATTAAATCCGACTTCTTTCTCTTTTTCTATATCGTCCATAGAGGCTAGGTTCATATCATCTATGATGCTTTTTGGCACAGAGATACCAGGTACTTTGTCATTTATAAAGTTCGCTGTTCTTGCTGAGACTATAGGAAACTGTCCAAGGACTAGTTGTGCTTCTTTGGCTGTATCTCTGATACTTTGATGCTTGGCCTCTTCAAATACTTCTAAAAGTTCTTTTGCACCTTCTAAATCGTACACAGGTTGAGTGATGATGGCACGTGCTCCATAGTTTAGCTTTTTTACCATACGTTTTTGCAATTTTTTCATATCTCTTGCATAGGAGTTTGCTACTGCAAAAGGGTAGATGGGTTTTGGCGCAGGGGATAATGGCTTATTGGAGTACGAAACACCTTTGTTTAGGTGATGTATGATGCTTAGTAACAAAGTAGAGTCGCGTTCTACTACACCTTTGACATCTGGTTGGTCAGAAAACTTTGCAGGGTCACCGGTGAGGGCAAGTATGCACCGTAAGTCAAAGTCATTTGCTCCAAGCAGGGTAGACTGTAAAGAAAGCTTGTTTTTATCTCTCATACTCATGGTGGCTATGACTGGTTTCCCAAATTCTTGTTGTATCTTGATAGCAGAGAGTACGCCAGACATCTTTAGTTTGGCTAGTGGGTTGTCTGTGCAGGAAAAGCCTGAGACTTTTTCGTGCAACTTGTGTTTGCGTATATCGGCTAGGAGAGCATCTATGGATGCACCATGAGGCGGGTTTATCTCTACAGTTATAAAGCTATCTGTCTTGGAGCATAAAAAATCACAAAATTCTTTAAACATATCTTATCCTAATGAAACGTAAAAAGTTTCTCTTGTTTTTATTTGCTATAATTCTACCCAAATAATACACAGAGGTATATGATGTCCAAATTAGCAGTCTTTGACTTTGACTCAACACTTATGGATGGTGAGACTATTGACTTTTTTGCAGAAGTGCTTGGCTTTAAAGAGCAGGTAGTAGCTATCACCAAGCGTGCTATGGCAGGAGAGTTGGACTTTTATACTTCACTTGTAGAGCGTGTAGCACTACTTAAGGGGCTACCTCAAAGTAAAGTAGAAGCCATATGCAAAGACTTGCCCATGATGTCTGGTGCTAAAGAGGTGGTAGCGGGACTCAAAGAGCGTGGCTATACTGTAGTATGTTTTTCTGGTGGTTTTAGAGATGCTACAAAGCCAGCATGTAAAAAACTAGGCATAGATGCAGACTTCTCTAACTTTTTACACGTGGATGATAAGGGCATACTTACGGGTGCTGTAGGGGGAGAGATGATGTATTCTCAAGCCAAAGGTGACATGATAACACGCCTTCAAGCTTTGTTGGGCATAGATAGAACAGATACCCTAGTAGTAGGTGATGGAGCCAATGACCTTTCTATGTTTGCCCATGCAGACGTAAGTGTGGCATTTTGTGCCAAGCCCATACTAAGAGAAGCAGCTACACATTGTATAGATGTGAAAGATTTACGAGAGATTTTAAAGATAGTCTAATGCAAGACAATGTAGAGATAGACTTACAAGTACTCATAGACGAAGCATCTGCTCATACTAAGGTACTATTGGACGAAGTATTTGAGCACAATGATGCACATAAGGCTGTCGTAGTTTATGACAGAGATTCTACACTTTCCAGCATACTAGCTAAAGCATATCGTATAAATTTACCCAATTCAATACATATAGACTTTAATGAAAGTACAGCCGAAGAGATAAAAACTGTCTTTGATGGCTTAGATGCCCTAGACATGGTCATACTCATACAGTCTACTAACTTTCGCCTAGATGCCTTTAGGATACGAGTAGAACTCTTTAAGCGTAAGATAAAAGTACTAGAACACCCACATCTAGGACGCATGAAAGAAGAAGAAGTTTCTCACTATGTAGATGCCCTAGCATACGATACAAAAGCCATAAAAGAAACAGGACTAGCCCTAAAAGCCAAGATGGATATAGCTGATATTTGCGTGCTACACAGTGGAGGAGAGAAGCTACATTTTCCTGCAGGTTTTGAGCTAGTTAAGCTAAACATAGGAGACTATTCTACCATGCCAAATATAGGAGGGCAGTTTCCCATAGGCGAAGTGTTTACGGAGTCCAAAGAGCTTACAGCAGTGCATGGTAGAGCAAAAGTATTTGCCTTTGCAGACACAAGTTATAGGGTAAACAAACCTCAAAAGCCTATCACTATCATCATAGAAGATGGCATTTTGATAGCATGTGAGAACTCCACAGCTGCTTTTGATGAGGTGCTAACTCTTATACGTGAGACAGAAGAAGTAGTCTGGGTAAGAGAACTAGGTTTTGGACTAAACCGTGGCATGAGTAAGACAAAGATAGTCTCTGACATAGGTAGCTATGAACGTATGTGCGGCGTGCATCTATCTTTAGGTCGGAAGCATGGTATGTATGCTAAGCCAGGGTTTAAGCGTGGAGACGGTAGGTTTCATATAGATATATTTTTAGACACTACATCTGTGGTGCTAGATAATGAAGTGCTATTTCGAGATGAAACTTGGGTTTTATAATGCAAAAAACCTGCACTATAAAAGGTATACTATCGCAAATACTCACCCACAGAAAAGAAGTTATATTGGGCAATATTGTTGCTATCGTAGCCACACTTCTTGTCGTGGTTATACCACTTTTTATACCTATACTTGTAGATGAGTTACTGCTTGCTAAAGACCATGGGCTTATCTCATGGATAAGCAAAAATATTTTTACATCAGATGTAAAAGGCTATGTACTTTTTATATTGGTGATTATCATCATGCTTCGTGTGTTAAGCACGCTACTATCCATACTTCAGTCTAAGATATTTGTCTCGATATCCAAAAGTATTACTTACAAAATGAGAGCATCTTTACTCACACATCTCAAATACGTTTCACTTAAAGAGTATGAGATGATGCGAGTAGGGGCTGTTACTTCTAAGTTAGTCACAGATGTAGAAACCATAGACGGTTTTGTATCTTCTACTATCTCTAAGCTAATCGTGGCAGTATTGTTACTTTTGTTCTCAGCTTTTATACTTCTATGGATACATTGGCAACTGGCTATATTTATACTTATTAGCAACCCTTTGGTCATACTGTTTACAGTAAAACTTGCACGGAACATAGGCGATTTAAAAAAAGAAGAAAATAAGGCTGTGGAGATGTTCCAGTCAAGTCTTACTGAGACGTTGGAGCTTTTTCATCAGATACGTGCGGCCAATAAAGAAGAGTACTTTTTTGAACAAAGTCGCATAAAGGCAGATGAGTTGCGGTCTCACGCTGTAAACTATGGCTATAAAAGTGATAGAGCCTTGAAGTACTCATACTTAGTTTTTCTAGCAGGTTATGAAGTATTCCGTGCTGTAAGTATCTTGGCTGTTGCGTATTCTGACCTATCGGTAGGGCTTATGCTTGCAGTATTTTCTTACCTTTGGGTCATGGTAACCCCCATTCAGGACATCATAAATTTTCAGTACGTATTGTCCACTGCTAGGGCTGCGTGTAAACGTATAGAGAGTATCTATGAGATGGAACAAGAGCCACAGGTAGTAGAACCCTATAACCCATTTTCAAAAGACCATAGTATAGATATAGAAGTTAAAAACCTATCTTTTGCCTACCAAAAAGATAAAAATATATTAAACAATATCAATATGCACATAAAAAAAGGTACTAAGGTCGCCATAGTAGGGGCAAGTGGTTCAGGAAAAACAACCCTTTCAAACATAATTGTGGGTTTTTATCCACTAGGCGAGGGTGAAGTATTGTATGGGGGTACTTCAAGCAAACATTTAAAACTCACAACTATACGTAAAAATATTCATCTAATCTTGCAACATCCTAAACTATTTAATGATACAATGTCGTTTAATCTTACACTAGGCAAAACCTATAGCTCTGACATGTTGCAAAAAGCACTACGTATAGCACAGTTAGAAGATGTCATAGCAAAGTTGGATTTAGGACTTGATACTCTTGTTGGAAAAGACGGTATCAAGCTCAGCGGGGGACAGCGACAAAGGGTAGCCATAGCCAGAATGATACTCTCAGACCCAAAAGTGGTCATTTTTGATGAGTCTACTTCAGCGTTGGATGTGCATACGGAGCTTAGGCTTTTTTCTGCACTACAAGACTTTTTGTCTGAAAAAACGGTGATTACCATCGCTCATAGGCTTAGTACCATACAGAGTGCGGAGTTTATCTATGTGCTAGAAGACGGTCACTTGGTTGACAGTGGTACATCTAAAGAACTACTATTGAAAGACAAGAGTTATTTTAGCTCAATGATATAAAAGGAGCATATTCCATGATTGATTTAATCAAGCAGATTTTTGATTCAAGAAAAATATTGAAAGTACTTATGTACGCAAGTATTCCAGGGCTTATATTTTATGTTGTAGCATTTGTGACGATGAAATACAATGGATTTCATACTATGGAAATTATAAGAGATTTTGCACAACAAGTGCATGAATCTAGCTTTTTAGGTTTTCTATCTAGTATAGGCACATGGTTGTGGGTATCATCTGTAGCCATAGCATTTTTTGGTTTTTTTACACTTAAAGAAAGTGCTGTGTATAGGCATAGAGAACTACTTTTTTTGCTAGGGCTATTTTCTTTACTGCTCGCAGTAGATGATTTTTTTATGATACATGACCGATATGTTAGTCAAAAACTTTGTTATGGCATCTATGCATTTTTGGCTTTAGCGATGATGGCTAGACATTATAAAACAATTATAAATATAAATGGCTTTGCTTTTGTATTTGCAGGCACTTTGCTTGCCTTGTCTATATTGACTGATTTATATCAAAAAGATCTTCCTTTCAAATATTCTTACATACAAAGAGTAGAAGAAGGCTTTAAATTTACAGGAGGTGCTACATGGCTGTATTTTGTAGCATTGGTTGCATCATTTAACCCCGTACAGCATAAAATTAAAAAACGAAAGAAGTAATTAGTTGGATATTTTTCAAGCCATAATCATAGGCATCATTGAGGGTTTTACAGAATTTCTGCCCATCTCATCTACAGGACATATGGTAATCGCTTCAGAATTTATGGGATTGCCACAAGATGCAGCGATAAAAGCCTATGAAGTCATCATACAATTTGCATCCATCATAGCCGTTGTACTTATATATAAAGAAAAAATAACATTTAAGAAAGTAGACCTTTGGATGAAGCTTATTGTTGCTTTTTTCCCTATAGCAATTGTTGGTTATATATTTCAACACCAAATAAAAGAACTTTTTAATGTGGAAACTGTAGCATGGATGTTTATCATTGGGGGGATTATATTTTTACTTGTTGAGTATTTTTACGAAGAGAAAGAACATCATGTATCAGAAGTAGAAGACGTGTCTATGATCCAAGCATTGTATGTAGGGTTGGCACAAATATTTTCTCTTATACCTGGTACATCTAGGGCAGGAGCTACCATCATCGGTGGGTTATTAACGGGGCTGGATAGAAAAACATCTATGGAGTTTTCTTTTCTTTTGGCTATACCCGTAATGACTGCTGTTAGTGGCTATGACCTGCTAAAGCACTACGGTGATTTTGTAGATGCAGATTGGACTGCCTTTATTGTGGGTTTTGTGACAGCTTTTGTTGTGGCATACATCACCATTAAGCTCTTTCTTGCATTTATACAGAGGTTTACATTTGTATCTTTTGGAGTATATCGCATTATCTTTGGAGTTATTTTACTTATGATTGTTTGATTTGGGGGAGATATACGCATTTGGGTTAGCCGATAAATTACCCTCTGCTAAAAGTTGAATTTATAGAATCTCTTTGGAGAGATTTTATTAAGTTCAAAAACATTTTGGACAAATATTAATGCATAGGTGAACCAAAGTGTTCATCTTTGACAAAGGCAAAAAGTGACATTTAATGAATTTAATTTCCACCAAGACATAGCAAAAGGTGTACGCATAGCAGGCTTCAAAGAGCCAAGTCCCATACAAGAGATGACGATACCAATCATCGCCAATGGTTCAGACATGGTAGGACAAGCCCATACAGGTACAGGAAAAACTGCAGCATTTGGTTTGCCTATGATGGACAAACTAGCAAAAGGTGAGATAGAACGTGCTTTGGTCATCACTCCTACACGTGAACTTGCTACACAAGTAGCTGATGAGCTTTATCACCTAGGGCGTTTTGCAGGCATACGAACTCTTACAGTCTATGGTGGCGTAGGTTACGGTAGACAAATAGCTCTCATTCATAAAGGGGTTCAGATAGTTGTAGCCACACCTGGAAGACTAAAGGACCTTTATAAAAAAGGTAAAATTGATGTCTTCAACCCAGAGATAGTAGTCCTAGATGAAGCAGATGAGATGCTTGACATGGGTTTTTTAGAGGAGATAAAAGAAATTTTTGAGTATATACCTCAAAACAGACAGACCTTGCTTTTTTCAGCAACCATGCCTCAACCCATTAAGGATTTGGCCAAAGATATCTTATATCAACCAGAGTTTATCTCAGTAGTCAATGAAGATGAGCCTACAAACAACATCATAGATCAACGCTATTATATGATAGAAGAATACCAAAGAGATGAAGCCATCGTGAGACTTCTTGAAACCGAAGAGACAAATAAATGTATCATTTTTTGTCGCATGAAGCGTGAAGTAGATAGACTGGCCGAGCATTTACAAGCACTAGGATTTAATGCTACAGGATTACATGGAGATTTAGAGCAAAGAGACAGAGAAGCAGTTATTAAGGGCTATAGACGAGGCGAAACAAAAATCATGGTGGCCACAGATGTGGCAGCACGTGGTTTAGATGTGAAAGATGTAACTCATGTATTTAACTATCATATCCCTTTTGACCCTCAGTCTTACGTACACCGCATAGGACGCACAGGACGTGCAGGTAAGAGTGGCCAAGCCATAACCCTTGTAACTACAGGAGAATTTAAAGAGCTTCAACGCATACAAAAAGAGGTAGGAGCAGAGATGCGTCTTGCTACACTTCAAGGTGATGATGGCTTAGATGACACAGGACGCGAATACTTAGCAGAGCAGATACGTGATATCCATGTACATGCAGATGTAGCGGATATGCTGGATTATATGGGAGATATGGATAAAGACATACTTTTAGAAAAACTAATGTCCGTATTTATAGGCAAAGAACAGCAAAATATAGGTTCACAAATAGGTTTTGATCAAAGCACTGTAGATGAGATGATAGAAGGCTATAAAGGTGAACAAAAAGCTACACGAAATAATAATCGCAGAAGAAAACGAAGATAATTGTTTTTTTTAACTGCCATCAAGCAAAATTATTTTAAAATTTGTCTTAGAAAATAATAAGAAGTGAGATTTTATGGAAGACGTTAATTTATTGTTAGAAAGTTTGAAGTTTATGGTATTGGGAATGACGGTAGTATTTGCATTCTTAAGCATACTTATTGTTGTTGTCAATGTTCAAGCAAAGCTTATCGCTAAGTTTTTTCCTGAAAAGCCAGAAGAAGTACCTGTGGAAACATGTACGGACGATGCACATCACGTTGCTGCCATTGTAGCAGCAGTATCAGAATTTCGTAAGAACTAAACAGTATAATAAAATATAAAACAAAGGGCAGAGTAAATGGCTAAAAAATATATTGATATAATGGACACCACTTTTAGAGACGGGTTCCAATCTGTCTTTGGTGGACGTGTACTTATGGATGACTTTTTTCCTGCAGTAGAAGCAGCAAAAGAAGCGGGTATTACGCATTTTGAGTTTGGTGGTGGAGCAAGATTCCAATCACTTTACTTTTATTTGCAAGAAGATGCATTTAAAATGATGGATGGTTTTAGAGAGATTGTTGGCAAGGATGCGAATCTACAAGTATTATCACGTGGTATAAATACAGTGATGCTAGACACAGGTTCACGTGAGATGATAGACCTTTTTGCAAAAATGTTTGCAAAGCATGGTACAACAACTGTACGTAACTTTGATGCCCTAAATGATGTAAATAACCTTGCTTTTTCATCAGAAATGATAAAAAAACACGGTATGAATCATGAAGTAGTAGTCACGATGATGGATTTACCTCCAGGGTGTGAAGGTGCGCATGATGTTCCTTTCTATGAAAAAACATTAAGAAACATCTTGGACTCAGGTATGGATTTCAATAGCGTTTGTTTTAAAGATGCTTCAGGAACAGCAAACCCACATAAAGTATACGAAACTATCTCAATGGCTAGAAAGCTTTTGGGTGAATCTGTGCATCTTAGACTTCATACACATGAGGCAGCAGGTGTTTCAGTAGCAGCATACCTAGCAGCACTTGAAGCAGGAGCAAATGGCATAGATATGGCAGCTGCACCTGTAAGTGGTGGTACATCTCAGCCAGATATCTTGACAATGCTTCATGCGACTAAAGGTACTAACTATAACCTTGGGGATTTAAAACTAGATAAAATTCTTAAATATGAAGAAAGATTAAAAGAATGTCTTTCAGAGTACATGATACCACCAGAGGCTACACAAGTGTCACCACTTATTCCATTCTCGCCTATGCCTGGTGGAGCATTAACCGCAAACACTCAAATGATGAGAGATTCAGGTAACTTAGATAAATTTGATGAAGTCATCGCTGCGATGAAAGAAGTAGTAGAGCGTGGTGGTTATGGTACATCTGTGACACCTGTATCTCAGTTTTACTGGCAACAAGCCTATGCAAACGTGATGTTTGGTCCGTGGAAGCAGATAGCCCCTGGTTATGGCCGTATGGTGCTAGGTTACTTTGGCAAAACACCAGTTGAAGCAGATAAAGAGATTATAGAATTGGCTTCTAAGAAACTAAAACTAGAACCGACAACAGAAAATCCTTTAGATATTGCTGATCGTGATGAAAATAAGTCTATTGCACATTGGACAAAAGTATTGGAAGATGAAGGCTTGGAGACAAGTGATGAAAATATTTTCATCGCAGGAGCTTGTGACCAAAAAGGTATAGCGTTCTTAAAAGGCGAAGGTCCCTTGATGGTGAGAAAAGGTAAAAATAATTGTAGTGGAGATAAAGACATGGCAGGAAATTATACAGTAGTAGTAGATGGTAAACAGTATAGCGTACAAGTAGCAGAAGGTGATGGCGACATTAAGATAACTCCTACCGTACAAGCAGTAGCTACAGTAGCAAATGAAGCTACAGCACCAGCAGTATCTGCAAGTGCTGGATCTATCAAAATCAATTCTCAAACACCAGGAAATGTATGGAAAATACTTAAAAATACAGGTGATACAGTAGCTGAAGGTGACATCATTATGATTCTTGAGGCGATGAAAATGGAGATTGATATTACAGCACCAAAAGCTGGTAAAATTGCGACTATCAATGTCAATGTCAATGACTCTGTTGCAGACGCACAGCTATTAGCTACAATGGAATAAACATGAAGCTCAAACACCTTTTATTTTCCTTGCTGTTTGCTTTTATGGCATTCAGTGTAACGATGCAAGCTAGTGAACAAATATCTTCTACAGTTACTGCTATTGAAGAAAAGAGATATGAACCAAAGTCTGTTGCACAACTTATGGTAAATTTTTGGGAGACTACAGGTATTAACGCGATTGTAGACTTAGATGATGGAGAAAAGACATCAGAACCCAAAGGGGCTAGCTATGAACGTGAGATGAATTGGTTTGAGTCTTCTTTGGGTCGCATTATCATGATACTTATTACATTTGTGCTTTTCTATTTGGCTATTGCCAAGAAGTTTGAGCCACTTCTGCTTATCCCCATAGCATTTGGTGGCTTACTTGCAAATATACCTCTAGCAGGCATGGGTAGCGAACATGGCATGCTTGGCGTTATATACAATATGGGCATAGCCAATGAATTTTTTCCTCTACTTATATTTATGGGTGTAGGGGCTATGACTGACTTTGGACCACTTCTTGCAAACCCTAAAACTGCAATCCTCGGAGGAGCTGCACAGTTTGGTATATTTGGTGCACTTGTAGGTGCTGTGGCACTTGGATTTTCCATACAAGATGCTTCTGCCATATCTATCATAGGTGGAGCAGATGGTCCAACGTCTATCTTTATCGCTAGTAGGTTAGCTCCAGAACTCTTAGGTGCTATTGCGGTTGCTGCGTATTCATATATGGCGCTTGTTCCTGTTATCCAACCTCCTATAATGAAGTTACTTACGACAGTAGAAGAGCGTAGAATCGTGATGAAAACAGGTAGGAAAGTACACAGACTTGAAAAACTTTTCTTCCCTATAGTTGTTTTACTTCTTGCCATTATGATATTGCCAGAATCTGCACCACTCATTGGGGCATTTACTTTCGGTAACTTTGCAAAAGAGTCAGGCGTAGTTGATAGGCTTTCAAATGAGATGCAAAATTCACTTATAAATGTCGTGACTATATTTTTAGGATTAGGTGTTGGTTCTATGTTAGCTGCAGATAAATTTCTCGTAGTAGAAACTTTAGGGATTATGATTATCGGGCTTCTTGCATTTGCTACAGGTACAGTAGCAGGTGTACTTATGGCTAAGCTGATGAATAAATTTTCTAAAACACCAATCAATCCTCTTATAGGAGCAGCAGGTGTATCTGCTGTGCCAATGTCGGCTAGGGTGGTATCAAAGGTAGGTTCAGACGCAAGACCTGGTAACATCTTACTTATGCACGCTATGGGACCAAACGTATCAGGGGTTATTGGTTCTGCAGTAGCTGCTGGTGTACTGTTGTCTATTTTTAAATAAACTATAAGCCTAAAGTGATATATTTCACTTTAGCTTTTAAAAGCATAAGTCAACAAATACTGTTTTTTGATTTATGCTTTTGCATTAGAAACTATTGTTTACAAAGAGGAAATTATGAGTACTAAAACGCCCAACGGACTTGATAAGCTAGGCTTAAAAAACATCGCCGATGTTTACTACAATCTTAGTTATGATGAGTTGCAAGCGCACGAGGTAAATAGTGGTGAGTGTAAGATATCCACTTCGGGTGCATCTATGTGTGACACAGGTATTTTTACAGGACGTAGTCCAAAAGATAAGTATTTTGTAGACCAGTCCCCTTCTAATGAGCATATAGCCTGGGGCGATGTTAATGCGAAGATAGATAAGAAAATTTATGATGAGCTTCTTGACCTTACTTTAACACAGCTCTCTGGTAAAAACATTTATGTTACAGATGTGTATGCAGGTGCGAGTGCTGCATCTAAGCGTTCCGTACGCTTCATCTCCGAGGTGGCATGGCAAGCACACTTTGTAAAAAATATGTTCATCCGTCCTACAGAGTCTGAGTTAGAAAAGTTTGAGCCAGAATTTACTGTTTATAATGCCTGCAAGATAGTCAACGATAAGTACAAAGAACACGGTATGAATTCAGACGTGTATGTACTTTTTAATGTAGAAGAAAACGTTTCTATCATCGGTGGTACTTGGTATGGTGGAGAGATGAAAAAAGGTATCTTCTCTATGATGAACTATTGGTTGCCACTAGAAGGGAAGCTTTCCATGCACTGTTCGGCAAATGTTGGTGCAAAGAATGATGTCTGTCTTTTCTTTGGACTCTCAGGCACAGGTAAAACCACACTTTCAACTGACCCTAAACGTGCACTCATCGGAGATGATGAGCATGGTTGGGACGATCATGGTGTCTTTAACTTTGAGGGTGGGTGCTATGCAAAAGTTATCAATCTTGACCCAAAAAGTGAACCAGAAATATATGGTGCTATTATCAAAGATGCACTTTTAGAAAATGTAGTAGCTGATGAAAATGGAGAAGTGGACTATGAAGATGGGTCTAAGACAGAAAACACACGTGTTTCTTACCCCATAGAACATATCTCTAATCATAAAAAAGACCTACAAGCAGGGCATCCAAACAATATCATCTTCTTATCTGCTGATGCTTTTGGTGTCTTGCCTCCTGTGTCTAAACTCACAAAAGAACAAGCGATGTACTACTTCCTTTCTGGTTATACAGCTAAAGTTGCGGGAACTGAAAGGGGCATAACTGAGCCAGTTGCTACATTCTCTGCATGTTTTGGTGAGGCATTCTTGCCACTACACCCCACAGTATACGCAAAGCTACTTGGCGAAAAGATAGACAAGCATAATGTAAATGTATATCTAGTTAACACAGGTTGGACAGGTGGTCCTTATGGTGTGGGCAAACGCATGAGTATCAAAGACACTAGGGCGTGCATAGATGGTATCTTAAATGGTTCTATCAATAATGCCGTATTTGATACACTCCCACTTTTCAATCTTAAAATGCCCAAAACACTTGATGGTGTTAAAGATAATGCTGTACTCAATCCAAGAGAAACATGGGAAAATAAAGAAGACTATGACGCTATGCTCAAAAAACTTGCAGCTATGTTTGTAGAAAACTTTCATCGTTATGACAGTAATGGTGGAGAATTCAACTTTGCATCTGCTGGACCACAAATTTAATACGAAAGGACATAATATGAATTTCAATAAGATAAAAGCTTTTTGTAGCCCATTTAGAATAGTTATAGGACTAGCACTTATAGCATACGCAGTGTATTCTGCCAATAACTGGTTTTACTTAGGCATCATCCCTCTAATAGCAGGCATTACTAAATTTTGCCCAGCATGCATCATCTCAAAAAAATGTGACGCTATAAAATAAGACGTAAAATGAGCGAAGCTCATTTTACTACGCTCGCACTAGAGCATACTCCAGCTTCCACATCAAAAATCCTAACCCAAGCCATACTTTTTCCATACAGCAATCAAAAATATATAAATAGTATTCTTTAAATTTAGAAGTATCATATTTTAGAAGCCATG